>DATCCP010000128.1:0-2407 GCA_036511215.1 Candidatus Krumholzibacteriaceae bacterium | reverse complement strand
CGACGGAGGTCTTCGCGGTGCACGCGGCCCGGCTCGGCGTCGCGGTCGTGTTGAACCTCTTCGAGCGCGACGGCGGCCGCACGTATGACTCCTCTCCCGTCATCGACCCCGGCGGGAGGATTCTCGGGAAGACGAGAATGGTCCATGTTCCCGACTACGCCTGCTTCCATGAGCGACGCTACTACACGCCGGGGAATCTCGGCGCGCCCGTATACGAGACCGCGTTCGGGAAGGTGGGGGTCGCGATATGCTACGACAGGCATTATCCCGAATACATGCGCGCGCTCGCGCTCGCCGGCGCAGAGGTCGTCGTCGTGCCGCAGGCGGGCGCGGTCGACGAGTGGCCCGAGGGGCTCTACGAGGCCGAGCTGCGGACCGCGGCCTTCCAGAACGGCTATTTCACGGCGCTCACGAACCGCGTCGGGAGAGAGCCGAAGCTCGAGTTCGCGGGGGAGTCCTTCGTGTGCGATCCCGCGGGGAAGGTGATCGCCCGGGCGGCGAAGGGCGCCGAGGAGATCCTTCTGTGCGACCTCGATCTCGAGGAGGCCCGCCGCTCGCACGCGCGGAGGCTTTTCCTCCGCGACCGTCGGAGCGAGCTCTACGGCGAGTGGCTGAAGTAGCCCCCGGAAAGGACACGAATGAAGCGCGAGACCAGGTGCGTTCACAGCGGAAGCTACCGGGACAAGGCGTCGGGCGGCGTCAATACGCCGATCTTCACCTCCTCGGCCTTCGAGTATATCGATCGCGAGGAGCTCCCCTACCCCCGCTACTTCAACACCCCGAACCAGCGGGCGGTCGTGGAGAAGGTCTGCTCGCTCGAGGGAGCGGAAGACGGCGTCCTCTTCAGCTCCGGGATGGCGGCGATGTCGACGACGATACTCGCGTTCGCCGGAGCGGGGGACCACGTCGTCATGCAGGACGAGCTGTACGGGGGCACGCACGCACTGGCGACGGACGAGTTCGACAGAATCGGCATCACGTATTCCTTCGTCGCCACGGACGCCGAAGCGGTTCGCGCGGCGATCACGGACAAAACGAAGGTCGTCGTCATCGAGTCCCCGACGAATCCGCTCCTCGGCGTCATCGACATCCGGAAGGCCGCGGAGTACGCACGGGCGCGGGGAGCGACGATCATCATCGACAACACCTTCGCCACGCCGATAAACCAGAACCCACTCGGACTCGGTGTCGACGTCGTCATGCACAGCGGGACCAAGTACCTCGGCGGGCACAGCGACATCTGCTGCGGGATCGCCGTGACCTCGAGCGAGAAGGCCGGCCGCATTCGCGCGCTCGCCTGCCATCTCGGCGGGAGTCTCGACGCGCAAACCTGCTACCTCCTCGAACGGAGCCTGAAGACGCTCGCCGTGCGGGTCGAGCGGCAGACGCAGAACGCGGGCCGCATCGCGGAGTTTCTCGCGGACACGAAGACGGTCAGGCACGTGTACTATCCGGGGCTCCCGGATGCCCGGGGGCATGAGATCGCGGCGTCCCAGATGTCGGGATTCGGCGGCATGCTGTCGTTCGACGCGGGTGGAGGCCGCTCGGACATGAGCGCCTTCCTCGAGCGGCTCCGCCTCATCCGGCCGGCGGTGAGTCTCGGCGGCGTCGAGACGACGATCTGCGCCCCCGCCCTGACGTCGCACGCGAAGATATCGGCGGCCGAGCGGCGGCGCATCGGGATCACGGACTCGCTTCTGCGGCTTTCCGTCGGGATCGAGCACGCCGACGATCTGATCGCCGATCTGGATCAGGCCCTGCACGCATAATAGGGAGGCCCCGCGTGAGAAAACGCCTTTTCATGGCATGCGTGCTTGTCCCTCTGACGTGCACGCTCGCGGGCCCGGGCCGCGCAGAGTCTCCCTACCGGCTGAGCGGGTCGAAAGACGGATGGATCGCCGGAGGAAGCGTGGCGGCGGGCGGCATCTCCATTGCCCTCAGTCGGACTCCCACGCCCCTTACGATTCGCGAGGTCGAGCAACTGTCGCGCGAGTCCGTCCCCGGCTTCGACCGGGGCGCGACCTACCATTACTCGGAAGAGATATCGAAGGCGAGCGGCGTGCTCGTGGGCGTGGTTGCGGCGGCGCCCGTCGTCCTCCTCCTCGACACCGGCGTGCGCGACGACTGGGAAACATGCGGACTGATGTACGCCGAGACGATGGCGATCGCGATCATTCTTCCGGCCTACGGGAAGGGCACGGTCCAAAGAATCCGCCCCTTCGTCTATAACCCCGACGCGCCGATGGCGGCCAAGACCACGAGCGACGCGAAGAAGTCTTTCTTTTCCCGGCATGTCTGCGCCGCGTTCGCCTCCGCGACATTCCTCTCGACGGTCTATGGGGATTACCACCCCGGCTCGGGGGCCAAGCCCTACGTCTGGGCGGGCTCGCTTCTCGCCGCAACGGCC
>DATCCP010000127.1:0-8819 GCA_036511215.1 Candidatus Krumholzibacteriaceae bacterium | reverse complement strand
GATCGTCGCGATCGGAAACGCCTCGAACCCGCTCGTCCCGACGACGACCCCGGATCTCGCCGTGAACAAGTGGGGGAACATCGTCGCCGCGGAGGAAACGCTCAAGACGAGCAAGAAGGGCGTCTTCGCGGGAGGCGACATCGTCCTCGGCGCCGCGACCGTGATTCTCGCGATGGGGCAGGGGCGCAAGGCCGCGCGGGCGATCAACGAGTACCTCAAGACCGGCGTGTGGTGAGAAGGCCGCGAGCGCCGATTTCCGGCGGCCTTGACTATTCTCCCTCGATCGATTGCTAATCCAATGAATTCCCCCGGCATGTGTTATTATCCGCTTGACACGGCCTCCTGATATATAGCATAATTCGTCATGTAACGAAATGGTCCTGCGTATACCGGTCATGAAATCGCGGAGAACCAATCGCTGCGAGAGGTATCAGATCCATGATGAAACTCGACGTCTATGATCCTCCGATGTGTTGTTCCTCCGGTGTCTGTGGTCCCAGCGTGGATCCGGCGCTTCCCCGTTTTGCCTCGGATCTGGAATGGCTGAGAAGCAGGGGAGTAACGATCGGACGATACAATCTCGCGCAAACGCCGCAGGCATTTACGGAAAATGAGATTGTGAAAGTGGCTTTGCGCGATGATGAAGAGAATTGTTTGCCGCTCATTCTGGTTGATGGGCGCATCGCGAGCCGCGGGACCTATCCGGGACGCAGCGAGCTTGCCTCGTTGTGCGGCCTGACCGAACAATCCCAACAGGGCATCTATTCCGCCGCCGTCGCCGAGCTGGTCGCGATTGGAGCAGCCATTGCCTGCAATTGTGAACCGTGTCTCAAGTACCATTACAGCGCGGCGCGGAGACTCGGTGTCTCGAAAGAAGACATGGCGAACGCCGTCGCCACCGCGAAAGCGGTCAAGGAGACCCCTGCGGAGGCGATCCTGAAGCTCGCTGATAAATTCCTTGGTGAGGCCGCTCCCGGAGACGCTCCCTCAAAAGCGTGTGGAGATTGTGGCTCGACTGAATCGGGCGGAGGGTGCTGCTAAAATAAGAAAGGAATGCCACGTTACCCTTCATTAAACAGCCGACGCGACATTTGTTTTTCACCGGCAAAGGCGGTGTCGGGAAGACATCGTTGGCGTGCGCTACGGCCGTCACTCTGGCCGATGGAGGCAAAAAGGTCCTGCTCGTGAGCACCGACCCTGCTTCGAATCTCGATGAAGTGCTCGAGACGAAACTCGCGTCGAAACCGCGGCCGATTATCGGGGCGCCCGGCCTCTCGGCCTTGAACATAGATCCGGCGGAGGCGGCGCGCGAATATCGCGAGCGTCTGGTCGAGCCGTATCGGGACAAGCTTCCGGCCGCGACCCTGCGGAGCATGGAAGAGCAGCTCTCCGGAGCGTGTACGATGGAGATTGCCGCTTTTGATGAGTTCTCGAAGCTTATCGGAAATCCCGATGCAACGACGGCGTTCGACCACGTTATTTTTGATACCGCGCCCACCGGTCATACCTTGCGGCTGATGCAATTGCCCATGGCGTGGAAGGGATTCCTTGAATCGAGTTCCACGGGAACGTCCTGCCTGGGGCCGCTGGTGGGGCTGCAGGCTCAGAGAGAGCTCTATACTGGGGCCGTGACGGCGATGACTGACGGGCGACAGACGACACTCGTGCTCGTGAGCCGGCCTCAGAGGGCCGCTCTCAAGGAGGCCGAGCGGACGAGTAACGAGCTCGCTGCTTTGGGAGTGCGCAACCAGATGCTTATTCTGAATGGCCTATATCGGGCGCAGCTTCGCGATGACGAGATAGCGCTCGCGCTCGAACGTCGCAGCGATGAAGCCCTTCACGGCATGGAGTCTTTCCTCGCGCGAATGCGCGTGAGCGAGGTCAAGCTCCGTTCTTACAGCTTGATCGGCATTGAAGCCCTCCGCAAGTTGTTCACCCCGGGAGACGAGCGTGTCGCGGCGCCCGTTGCGAAACCTTTTGCCCTGGAGGGTTTGTCTCTCGAGCCTTTCGCGGCGTTGATGGACGACCTTGCCCGAATGCGCCGAGGCGTCATCATGACGATGGGCAAAGGCGGCGTGGGGAAAACGACCATCGCCTCGGCCATCGCCGGCGAGCTCGCTCGACGGGGATTTTCGGTTCATCTCTCTACGACCGATCCCGCGGCGCATGTAGCGGATACTATCGGCCGGATTCCGGGCGTCCGCGTGAGCCGCATCGATCCTCTCAATGAAACGAAGGCGTATGTCGACCACGTCATGAATACGGTCGGAAGCACGCTTGATGAGCAGAGCCGCGCTCTTCTCGAGGAGGATCTGCGTTCTCCCTGCACCGAAGAAATCGCCGTGTTCAAGGCTTTTGCACGAACGGTGGCGGATGGTCAGTATGGTTTCATCGTTCTCGATACCGCGCCGACGGGGCATACGCTTCTTCTGCTCGATGCGACGGAAGCGTATCACCGGGAGGTCTCCCGCCACGCGAGCGATCTTCCCGAAGAAATCCGTGAAATATTACCGCGGCTTCGGGATTCGGATTTCACACGGGTGCTGATTGTCACGGTTCCGGAAGCCACCCCGGTGCACGAAGCCGCGCTGTTGCAGGATGATCTTCGCCGCGCCGGCATTGTACCCTATGCGTGGATCATCAATCAGTCGTTCACCGGATGCGGTTCGCGCGATCCGCTTCTGATCGCGCGCGAAGTGAATGAGACGGTTTTTATCGAGGAAGTCGCCCGGAGACATGCAGCTCGCGCCAGCATTGTTCCATGGGTTCCCGAGGAGCCCGTCGGCGCTCAGGGACTGCATCAGCTATTCGGGGATCTTGCGAGCGCATAGGCACGTTGAAAATGTGTAAGGAGCGAGACATCATGCAGGTGAAGACATTAGCTACGATTGGCGTCCTGCTTGCAGCCGCGGCGATTGCCGGGTGTGCGCAATCAGAGGGTCAAGAGAAGAAACCGGCGGTGCCGGCCAAAGTCAATAATACCGGAACGCCGCGGGAACAAGCGGCGCAGAATCCGGGGGCGAGTGGCGCAGCCGAGGCGCTGCGGCGCGCGGCCGGCGAAAACGAGCATCTGTTCATCCTCTTCTTCAGCAGTGACGATGAAGCGACGCGCCTCGCGAGGAAAACGCTCGAACAGGCCGTGGGCGGGATGGATCGGTCCGCCGAATGGATGGCTGTTGATATCGCGAGCGCAAGCGAAGCCGACATTGTGAAGAAATACAACCTGCGGTCGACGCCTATGCCTGTTGTCCTCGCCTTTGCTCCGAACGGCGCGGTTACCGGCGGTTTTCGGAGCGCGGATATCAACGAGGAGAGATTGAAGAGCGCTATCGTGAGCCGCGGCACGCAGGAGTGTTTGAGGGCGCTGCAGGAGAAAAAGATCGTCTTTGTCTGCATCCAGGGGAAAAAGACGCAATTGAATAAAGAAGCAATGCAGGGTGTCGATGAATTCAAAGCCGATGCGCGCTACGCGGCCTACACGACGATCGTCAAGGTTGATCCTTTCGATCCCGCAGAGAAGAACTTCTTGAGCACGCTCAAGATAGATCAAAATGCAAAGGACGCGGCGACGGCGCTTCTCGTACCGCCCAATCTCATGCTCGGCGTAACGAATGGTCCGACCTCGAAGGACGCCTTCCTGAAGGTGCTCGCTTCGGCTTCCTCGGGCTGCGGGCCCAAAGGCTGTGGACCGAGCGGCTGCGGACCGGTGAAGAAGTAGGAGCCCAAACGTATGAAACTGAGAACATTGGTGTGGCGCGAAATCTTCGAACGGAAGAATCAACTCGGAACGAGCTTTCTGGCGATTCTTCTCGGAATCAGCGTGATTGTATCGATAAAGAACATCACGTTTTACTCGGAAAAGGCGGTCGCCCGCGAGCTGGACGCCCTCGGCGCCAATATACTCATCCTCCCCAAGTCGGCCTCGCTCCAGGATTACTACAGCGCCGACCTGCAGCAGGAGGTATTTCCCGAGGACTATATCGCTCGGCTGACGAACTCGGATCTGCAAGGACTCGATAATCTTTCGCCCAAGCTCTCCATGCCCGTCCATATCGATGGAAAGCAGTTCACGTTGACCGGAATATTGCCCAAGAACGAGTTTCAGGCGAAGATTGCGTGGCAAGGGGCCGGGATCTTCGCTCGGCCCGAGGGATGCGGGACAGTAGTCGCCGTTCCCGGACAAATGGCCGAGCCCGCCAAGGAAACCCTTTCGCGCAAGCGCGTCATCGAAACCATCGGCGAGAAGGAGATACTCGTGGGCGCGGATATGGCTGCCTCTCTGAGCGTTGCCGAGGGAGATAGCGTATCAATCCTCGGCACGTCGTTCACCGTCACGGCCGTTCTGCCCCAAACGGGAACGGTCGACGATTCGCGCGCCTTCGCGCACCTGCATACCGTCCAGCGGCTCGCGGGCAAAGACTCGGTGCTGAATGCCATTGAAGTCGTTGGATGCTGCAACGCCATATCGAACGGGCTCGTGCAGAAGATCAACAAGCTGCTGCCGGACGCCAAGGTTGTCACAATCTCCCAGATTGTGGACACTCAGATCAAGACGAACCGCATGATGTCGCGACTTTCTCTGCTTTTTCTCGTCATCATTGTTCTCGTTGGAGGAGCGACCATCGCGAACTACATGTACGCAAACGTATTCGAACGGCGGCGGGAAATCGGCACTCTCATGGCATTGGGAGCAGGATCCGCGGTCGTGCTGCGCATGTTTCTCCTCAAGGCCTTGCTGCTCGGGCTCGCCGGGGGATTGGCCGGCTTCGTCATCGGGACTGTCACAGCGGTAATCCTCGGACCCCGCATCGCCGGTGTGCCGGTACTGCCGATGCCGGTGCTCCTGCTCTGGGCCCTCGGAATCGGGGTTGCGATTCTGCTCGCCGCAAGCTACTTCCCGGCCCGGCGCGCCGCACGTCTCGACCCCGTTTCGGCTCTTCAGGAGGTTTGACGGATGCTGCAAATGCGCTCGGTCACCAAGAGCTATAATCATCGCGGCAAGAAAGTGCTCGCCCTCGACAACGCGACCATGGACATCCCGCCAGGCGATTTCGTATCGATTGTCGGTCCGAGCGGGAGCGGCAAGAGCACCCTCCTCCTCATGCTCGGGGGCATGCTTACCCCCGCCGGTGGAAAGGTGTTTGTCGACGGGCAGTCGCTGTACGAGCTCTCCCCCGAGAAGCGCGCCGCCTTGAGGAAAGAGAAAATCGGATTCGTCTTCCAGACGTTCAATCTGATACCATATCTGACGGCGCTGGAAAATGTGCAGATTCCGCTCCTTCTTGCCGGCATCGCCGAGGATACGCAGAGGACAAAGGCGGCATCTCTCCTGGAGCGCCTCGGGCTTGGCGATCGACTCGACCATAAGCCTTCCGAGCTGAGCGTGGGACAGCAGCAGCGGGTAGCCTTGGCGAGGATGCTCGCCAATGACCCAGCCGTCGTGCTCGCCGACGAGCCGACGGGCAATCTCGATCCGGATACGGGGCAGGCGATCCTGGCGTTCTTCGAAGAGATCCATCGCGAGGGGCGCACCATCGTAATGGTCACGCACGACCACAGAGCCGCCTCGAGGGCCGCAAGAACGCTCAAGCTGTTTGAAGGCAGACTCATCGACGGCTAAGGAGAGGGTATGAAGACATCCGGAATGAAATCAATTCTGCAAATAACCAAAGCCCTTGCCGACCGTCAGCGTATCCGCATGCTTGCGCTTCTGCAGGGCAGGGAGCTTTGCGTATGCCAGATCATAGCGGTGATCGCTCTCGCGCCCTCGACTATTTCCAAACATCTTTCGATCCTGAGCGCGGCGGGCCTCGTCGAGCATCGCAAGGAAGGCCGCTGGGCATACTACCGTTTGCCTACCGGTTCGGCCGATGCTATGATACGATCCGTGCTGCAGTGGGTGGCACAATCTCTGCGACACGACGAAGCGATTGCGAAAGACGTGAAAAAGCTCACTGGGGTTTTGCGGTGCGATCCGGAGGTTCTGTGCCGGCAGCAAAGAAAATGCTGAAAGTGCTTTTTCTCTGCACCGGCAATTCCTGCCGAAGCCAGATGGCGGAAGGATGGGTTCGCGCTCTGAAGAGCGACCGTATCGAGCCGTACTCCGCCGGCACGCAGCCGCGGGGAGTCGACCCTCTCGCCGTCAGGGTCATGGCCGAGGCCGGCGTCGACATCTCCGGGCAGAAATCCAAATCTCTCGGCTCAATGATGGACGTTCCATTCGACTATGTCGTCACCCTCTGTGACGACGCGAACGAGTCATGTCCGTTTTTCCCGGGCAGGACAAAGATGCGGCACGTCGGCTTCGACGATCCCCCGGACCTCGCCCGTAAGGCCGCGACGGAAGAGGAGGCGCTCGCGGTCTACCGGCGCGTGCGGGACGAGATCAGGGCATTCGTCGAGGCGCTTCCCGGCTCTCTTGAGGTTGCGTGAGCATGGCCGAACAAATCCTGAAGAAGCTTTCCCTTCTCGATCGTTTTCTCACTCTCTGGATCTTCACCGCGATGGCCGTCGGCGTGGCGATCGGCTACCTGAACCCTGGGGTCGAGTCGTTCATCAACCGCTTTCAAGCAGGCACGACGAATATCCCGATCGCAATCGGTCTCATTCTCATGATGTATCCACCGCTCGCCAAGGTGAAATACGAGGAGTTGCCGGATGTCTTTCGCAACCTGAGAGTGCTGGGGCTTTCGCTTCTGCAGAACTGGGTCATCGGACCGATCCTCATGTTCTTCCTCGCCATCATCTTTCTCCGCGGCTATCCCGAGTATATGGTCGGGCTCATCATGATCGGGCTCGCCCGCTGCATCGCGATGGTCATCGTCTGGAACGAGCTGGCCAAGGGCGACAGCGAATACGCAGCCGGCCTCGTCGCGTTCAACAGCGTTTTCCAGGTTCTTTTCTACAGCGTGTATGCGTGGATCTTCATCACCGTTCTTCCGCCGCTCTTTCACGTGGAGGGAGCGATCGTCAGGGTCGGCATCGGACAGATCGCGCGCAG
Source organism: Candidatus Krumholzibacteriaceae bacterium (assembly GCA_036511215.1). GTDB lineage: Bacteria > Krumholzibacteriota > Krumholzibacteriia > Krumholzibacteriales > Krumholzibacteriaceae > SSS58A. The sequence goes on along the minus strand of DATCCP010000127.1, from coordinate 1,819 downwards.
CGTGTTCATCTATCTCGGGATCCCGTTTCTGGCGGGGATGCTCACGCGATTCGTTCTGATCAGGGCGAAGGGAAAGGACTGGTACCAGCGCTCGTTCATTCCGAGGATCAGCCCGGTGACGCTCATCGCGCTCCTCTTCACGATCCTCGTCATGTTCAGTCTCAAAGGAAATCTCATTGTCCGGATCCCGCTCGACGTGGTGCGGATCGCGATACCGCTCGTCATCTATTTCGTGCTCATGTTTCTCGTGAGCTTCTGGCTCGGGAGACGGGTCGGAGCGGACTACTCGAAGACCGCCACCCTCTCGTTCACGGCGGCGAGCAACAACTTCGAGCTCGCCATCGCGGTGGCGGTCGCGGTATTCGGAATCCATTCCGGGGTGGCGTTCGCGGCGGTCATCGGGCCGCTCGTGGAAGTGCCCGTGCTCATCAGCCTGGTCAACGTTTCGCTGTTCTTCAAGCGCAGGTATTTCCCGGCGGAGCCGCCGGCCTCTACGACCGTTTCTCGATCTGCGTGATGAGATCGCTGAAGATAAAGTGGTGGAAGGGGAGGAAGATGTACCAGTACATCCTGCCGAAGAGCGATTCCGTATAGTAGTATGCCACGATCGAGAGCCTGTTCCCGCCGCTCTCCGGATCGATCTTGAACTCGAGCCACGCCTTGCCGGGGAGCTTCATCTCCGCGCGCAGCAAGAGCCGCATGTCGGGTTTGAGGTCCTCGATCCGCCAGAAATCGATGACGTCCGAAGGCTTCAGCGTCGACTGGCTCCGCCGGCCGCGGGCGGTGCCGACGCCGAGGAACGCCCGGTCCATCCATCCGCGCACGCGCCACATCCAGTTGTGCGTGAACCAGCCTTCCTTCCCGCCGATCTTGCAGATCGACTGGAACAGCCTCCACGCCTCCTTGCGCGAGAGAATCGAGTAGTGCGCCGTGTACTGCGGCCCCGGCTCGAGCTCGTGGAGCTTGATCGTGAGCTCGTGTGCCGGCGGATATGCGCCGAACCAGCTTGTGCGTACGTTGTCCTGCTCCTCGCGGGTCAGCGCCCCGATGATCGCCTCCCGGTATTTGAGCGGCTCGAACGGCACGTACTCTTTGATTGCGTCATCCTGGCAGATCACCTCGTTCTTGAGCCCCTCCATGAGGCTCCTCGTGATCTCGGCGGGGATCGGCGTGAGAAAGCTCGCCTGATACGAGTAGAAGCTCAGGCTCGACAGCGGCACCCGCAGAAAGAGGCGCTTCCGGTGTAGCACTTCGGCGAGCGTCCGCATCATGTCCGCATAGGTGAGAATGTCGGAACCGCCGATGTCGAACGAGCGCCCCGCGGTCTGCGCCGTTTCGAGGACGCCGACGAGATACTTGATCACGTCGCGGATCGCGATCGGCTGGCAGCGGTTGAGCGCCCACTTCGGCAAGAGCACGACGGGGAGCCTTCTTACGAGGTGCTTGATGATCTCGTAGGACGCGCTCCCGGAGCCGATGATAATCGCCGCGCGGAGAATCGTCACGGGAACCGTCCCCTGACGGAGCTCCTCCGCCACCCTGATCCGGTTTCTCAGATGCGAGGAGAGCTTCGTGCGGGCGTCGCCGAGCCCGCCGAGATAGATGATCCGCTTGACGCCCTTTTCTTCGGCGGCCTTGCGGAAGTTGACCGCCGCCTGGATGTCCGCCGCCTCGAACTCCCTCCGGCCGAGAAGCAGCGAATGGATGAGGTAGTAGGCGGTGTCGACGCCGTCGAGAGCGGTTCGCAGCTCCTCGATGTCGAGCGCGTCCGCGAAGGCGACCTCGGCGCTCGGCCAGAGCTCGCGATACTCGGGAGTCT
>DATCCP010000126.1:0-6570 GCA_036511215.1 Candidatus Krumholzibacteriaceae bacterium | reverse complement strand
GGGAGATGGATGATCCTGCCCAATCTCAAGCCTTCGCTGACGACGATCTCGCTCCGCATGCCGAACTATCTTCTGGATGAGCTCAAAGTGCTCGCGAACAGCCGCGACGTCCCGTACCAGTCGTTGCTCAAGGTATTCCTGGCCGAGCGTGTGCGGCAGGAGCTCAATGCGCTCGTCGCGCGCGAAGGTAAAGTGGACTATTCGGTCACGAGGAAGCGCAAGGCGCGGCCGAAATCGGCAAAGCAAAGGCCACTGGAGGACTAGATGGATCGCAATCCGAATCTCACGCTGCCGCCGCGGGGCGACCGGGATGGGCGGCCGAATCGCATTGTTCTATCTATTGTCGCGGCGGTCATCGCCGTCACGCTCGCGCTCGCGGTCTGGTTCGTGGCAAATGGCGAGCACCGGACGCGGTTGGCGGGCTCGAGCGGTCTCTCGGGGAAGAAGCTCGAGGAGCTCGCGCTCAAGCTCGAGGACCAGAAGCTTTCGGGCGCCGCGGCGCGCACGTGGACGGAGTATGTGCGGACGACCCGGCCCGGCGATAAAGAAGCGGCTCGGATCTGGTTCAGAGTCGGAAAGCTCCGCCAGGATGCGAGCGACTACGAGCGGGCGCTCGAGGCGTACTACCGCTCCGAGGCCCTGGCAAAGATCGACGAGCTCGAACCCGAGATATCGAAGCGGACCGCCGAATGCCTCGAGGCCTTGGGCAAGTTCGCCGCCCTGAACTACGAGCTCGAGTCGCGGACGGCTGTCGCGAAGAACGATTCGACCGGCGGGAAGGAAATCCTCGCCGAGGTAGGCACATGGAAGATCACACGGGCCGATCTCGACATGATGATCGAGGCCGAGATCGACGCCGAGCTGAGCCAGCTCGCGGGGAGCCTCACGCCGGACGAGAAGCGCGAGCAGAAGCAAAAGCTCCTCGACAACGTTCTCAAGCAGGGGGAGCGCGAGAAGTGGCTCGAGCGCTTCATCGCCGAGGAAATGCTCTTCCGGAAGGCGCAGGAGGAGAAGCTCGCGGACGCCCCCGAGTTCCGGGCGCTCACCCGCAACCTCGAGCGCAAGATCCTCGCGCAGAGGCTTCTCGACCAGGAGTTCGCGAAGCGCGTCACGATCACGCCCGACGAGGTCAAGATGTACTACGAGGCTCGCAAAGACGACTTCAAGAAGGACGGCAAGGTGCAGCCCTTCGACAAGGTCAAGAACGAGGTCTACGGCGCGGTGAGGATGCAGAAAGAGATGCAGGTCCAGCAGCAGCTCCTCGGCGAGCTCAAGGACCGCTACAACGTCGTCATTCACGCCTCCAAACTGGGTGGAAAATAAATTCGGGCCTTACCGGCCGCCAGAGGCTTGACAAATATAACGGTATTCGATATAATATAACAAGTGATACGATCATTTCGAAATCGAGGAGCGGAGGATATCTTTGATGGTTCCGACAGTTCCGCAGCCCGCCGGTCGTGTCCTCAGGCACTATGGGCCGTTGTGCGGCGGAAACTTGACCAGATTAACCGCGTGCGGGAGTTGCGAGAGTTGGCCGTTCCTCCGGGGAATCGGTTGGAGGGCCTCAAAGGGAATCGATACGGGCAGCACAGCATTCGCATAAACGATCAATATCGGGTCTGTTTTCGCTGGGAGAATGGAAATGCCTATGAAGTCGAAATTGCGGATTACCACTAGGTCGCGCAGGGCTTCAGGAGCCGGTTCTTCTCAGGGAGTCGGCGGACGTCGGCTGCCGAAGCATCGGCCTCCGACTCACCCGGGCGAGATGCTGCTCGAAGAATTCCTAAGACCGAGGAAGATCAGCCAGTCTGAGTTTGCCATTCGGCTGGGAGTCTCGTTTCCGCGCCTCAACGAGATTGTTCGCGGAAAGCGCGGCGTGACTCCAGACACCGCCCTTCGATTGGAGAGGGTGCTGGGAATGTCGGCTGACTTCTGGCTGGGTCTTCAGCTCGACTGGGACCTATGGCATGCCATGAGGAGCAAGGACGCTGACGAAATTGCACGGTTGCAGCCGTATGCATAATGGGCCAATGAATTACTCTCGTAGAACCTTCGTGCATCGAAACTCTCTCCTGTCGGGCCGCTTACAAACGATCGCGGCGTTGGCGGTGATCTCCGCCCTCGTTGTTCTCTGTCCTTCCTGCAACAAAGGGAAGGCCGCCAAGGAGAAGGAGTTCAAGTTCGCTCGCAGGTTCGAGAGCGGGCCGGTGAGCTTCCGCGTCTCTCTCAGCGACAGCTCCGTCACGATCGCCCAGCGGGTGAAGATGCTCCTCGAGACGCATTCGCAGAAGGGCTGGCGCGCGGAGCTTCCGAAGTTCGGCGACAAGCTGAGCGAGTTCGGGATCGTCGATTACCACAACTACCAGCCGGAGCTTGGGGCAAACGGCGCCGTCGTCACGAAGCGCCTCTACGAGCTCGAGCCGTTCCTGTCGGGCGAGTACAAGATCCCGCCGATGGAGGTCGCCTTCTACCAGGAAGGAGACAGCACGCGCCACACGGTCGACTCCGATACGATCGTCGTCAAAGTGACGTCGCTTCTCTCGAAGGACAAGGCCTCTCTCGACATCAACGATATCGCGCCGCCCGCGTCGTTCCCGTTCGGATGGAGGAACGTCCTCGTCGTCGTCGGGTGCGTCGCGGCGGTCGCGGCGGCGGCCCTCATTCTCTGGAAGAGGCGCCGCATACGGGAAAAAATCATCCCGCCGCTCCCCGCGCACGAGATCGCCTACCGGAAGCTCGAGGCGCTCCTCGCGCGGAAGCTCGTCGAGGAGAAGCGCTATAGCGAGTTCACGGCCGAGGTCGCGGACATCCTGCGCGAGTACATCGAGGATCGCTTCGGCCTCAAGGCGCCCGAGCGCACGACGGAGGAGTTCCTCGTCGAGGTGAGCCCGGCGCTGCCCGTCGACGCGGAGAAGAAAGGCATTCTCAAGATGTTCCTTCTGCACTGCGATCTCGTGAAGTTCGCGGCGCTCGAGCCCTCCGTCGAGGACGTGGAGCGGACCTTCGCGACGTGCAGGGATTTCATCGAGGCGACGAAGGCGCGGGAGGAGGTGAAGGCCGAGGAAGCGGCTGTCCTGCCCGAGGGCACGACAGCGTAGCGGATTGAGCCGGCCGAGCGATATGTTTCACGGCATCAGATTCGCGACCCCGTGGGCCTTCATGGCGCTCTTGGCCATACCGGCCGTCGTCTTCTACCTGTGGCGCTTCGGGAAGCCCGGCACGGTGCGCTTTTCCACGGTCGACAGCGTCAAGCGCGCGGGCGCCTCGTTCCGTACGAGATTCGCCACGCTGCCCCTTGTGCTGCGGATCGCGGCGATCGTCCTCATCGTCATCGCGCTCGCGCGGCCGCAGCAGGGGCATGAGAAGGTGAAGGACGTTACGAAAGGCATCGCGATTGAAATGGTCCTCGACCGCTCGGGGAGCATGGGGACCGAGATGGATTTTCTCGGGATGCGATCCGACAGGCTCGGCGTCGTGAAGAAGGTGTTCACCGAGTTCATCATGGGGAATGGCAAGACCCTCAAGGGCCGCCCGAACGATCTCGTCGGAATGGTCGCATTCGCCCGCTACGCCGACACGATGGCGCCTTTGACGCTCGAGCACGGTGCGCTCATGCGGTTCCTCGAGAGCATCAAGGTCGTGACACGGCAGAACGAGGACGGCACATCCATCGGGGACGCGGTCGCCTTGGCCGCGGCGCGGCTCAGGACCGCCGAAGAGGAGCTCTCGCGCCACGCGCAGCAGGAGGGGGGCAAGGATTACGAGATCAAGAGCAAGATCATGATTCTCCTCACGGACGGCCAGAGCAACTTCGGCCGCCGTATGCCCAAGGAGGCGGCGGAGCTCGCGGCGCAGTGGGGCATAAAGATATATGCGATCGGGGTCGGGGGGAGCGAGGCCGTGCGGACGGTTCATACGCTCTTCGGCGATTTCAAGGTGCCGGTCGCGGAGGGCGTCGATCAGGAAACGCTCCGGCAGGTGGCGGACGCCACGAAAGGGAAATTCTACATGGCCGAGGACGAGAAGTCGCTCCGCCAGATCTACGAAGAGATAGACAAGCTCGAGACGAGCGAGATCGAATCGGTGCGCTTCGTCGATTACAAGGAGCTCTTCGCGAGCTTCGCGCTCGCGGCGCTCTGCGTGATGATGCTCGAGGCCGCGCTTGCGAATACCATTTTCAGGAAGATTCCGTAAGGGGCCCGCGATAGGCGAGAGACCCCTCGAGGCGCCATGCATATCGGCAACATAAAGATGCTCTACCTCCTCTGGCTCGTGCCCGTCGTCGTATTTTTCTACGCGTGGGCGGCGTACCGGAGGCGCGTGGCGCTGCGCGCCTTCGTCGAGGAGGACCTTCTCGGCCGCATCGGGCTTTCCGCGAGCGGCACGGGGCGCACCGCGAAGGCCGTGCTCGTGACGCTCGCCGTCGCGTTCGTCGCGTTCGCCGCCGCGCGACCCGCGTGGAACCCGAAGCCGCAGACGATCGAGCGCCGCGGGCGCGACATCATGGTCATCCTCGACGTGTCGAAGAGCATGCTCGCCGAGGATCTCGTCCCGAACCGTCTCGAGCGCTCCAAGCTCGCGATCAGGGACATGGTCGACGGGCTCCAGGGGGATCGTGTCGGGCTCATCGTCTTTGCGGGAAACGCGGTGCTCAAGGTGCCGCTCACCCTGGACTACGGATTCTTCGATCTCGTGCTCGACGACATCGACGTGAACTCCGTCTCGCGCGGCGGGACGAAGATCGGGGACGCCATCCGCAAGGCGATGGACGAGGGATTCGACACGCAGGAGAAAAAGTACAAGGACATCATTCTTATAACGGACGGCGAGGATCACGACTCGTTCCCCGTCGAGGCGGCGCAGGAGGCGGGGGAGAAAGGCATTCGCATTATCGCGATCGGGATCGGCGACGAGGGGCAGGGGCGGCGCATCCCGGTTTCGGACGAGCAGGGGAACCGTTCGTTCCTCACCTACAGCGGGCAGGAGGTCTGGAGCCGGCTCGACGCCAACACGCTCCGCAAGATGGCGAATGCGACCCCCGGCGGGAAATATCTCAACGTCGCGACGGGCGCGGTCGACCTCGGCGACGTCTATCTCAAGCTCATCGCCGGCGAGGAGAAGCGCGAGCTCGAGGCCAAGACGATGACGCTCTTCGAGGAGAAGTTTCAAGTGTTCCTCGGGGTCGCGCTCTTTCTGCTCGTGGCCGGGATGGTCGTGGGCGAACGGAGGCGAATCGCGCGATGAAAAAGGCTCTCTCTATTCTGATAATGGCAGCCTGCGCGAGCGCGGCGGCGACGGCGTGCGCGTTCGCGGACTCCCCGGGGCGGCTCGTCTCGAAGGGGAACAGAGAATACCACAAGAAGGCCTACGCAAAGGCGCTCGATCTCTACGACAAGGCCTCGGTCAAGGCGCCCGAGTCGGCCATCGTCTCCTTCAACAAGGGGGATGCGCTCTACCGGACGGGGGACTACGAGAAGGCGCGGGAGCAGTTCCAGCAGGCCGCCTCGAAGACCAAGTCGCTCCCCTTCGAGTCGAAAGCGTGGTACAACCTCGGGAACTGCTCCTTCGAGAGCGGCAAGCGCCAGGAAGACAGCGACCTCAAGAAGGCGCTCGAGAGCCTTGAGGAGTGCGTAAAATTCTACAGTACGTCCCTCGAGAAGGATCCCACGAACAAGCCCGCCGCCGAGAACCTCGAGATCGCGCGGCTCAAGATCAAGGACCTCCTGGACAAGATGAAGAAGCAGCAGAAGCAGGGCGGGCAGGGGAACCAGCAAAATCAGCAGGGCCAGCAAGGCGAGCAAAAAGAGCAATCGGGCGAGAAACAGCAGCAAGGGAAGCAGCAGGAGCAGGCGCAGCAGCAGAGCAAAGAGCCGCCGAAAAAGGACGAGAAGAACAAGCAGGGCTCTCCCAAGGAGCAGCCCAAGAAACAGCTTGCACGCGACGCCACCGCGCGAGAGATTCTCGATCAGGAGAAGAAGGACCGAAAAGACCAGCAGGTTGAGAACGCAGGGGGCTATCATCCGGTCGATAAGGACTGGTAAACAGTGAGAGCGCGGAAGGAATCACGAATGGCGAGATCGCTCGGCATTCTCATTATCCTCATGCTTGCGGTCGCCGCGACGGCCGCGGCGCAGGATATCACCGTCCAGGCCTATGTCGAGTCCGAGACGGTCTACATGGGCGAGACCTTCGTCTACCAGATCGTCGTGAATGGGGCCGACAACGCGACGCCGCCCGACCTCTCCGCCTTCGGTCCGGACTTCGCCGCGCAGTTTCTCGGCGGGCAGAACTCGAGCAGCCAGTCGATCACCGTCATCAACGGCAAGATGTCGCGCGATGTCCATCAGGGATACGTGATGCAGTTCAATCTCACCCCCAAGCGGAAGGGGCAGCTCACGATTCCCGCAGTTCCCGTCAAGGTGAAGGGCCAGACGTTCAACACAAATCCGGTCACGATCGGCGTTGACACGCCCGTCGAGACGCAGGATTTCAAGCTGCGCATGACGCTCTCGCGCTCGAGCTGCTACGTCGGGGAGCCCGTGATCCTCACCGTGACGTGGTACATCG
>DATCCP010000125.1:0-6766 GCA_036511215.1 Candidatus Krumholzibacteriaceae bacterium | reverse complement strand
TCCGGCGCAGGCGCCGTACGCGCCTGAGGAGGTTGCGGTCCCGAAGGTCCTCGGCGAGCCGCTGCGCCTCGTACATGTGGAGGAGACACTCATCGCGGTTCTTGAGATCGCGCTCGATCCGGGTCATGAGAACGTGGCACTCGGCCATGTCCCGGTACTCCTCGGCCTGCTCGAAGAACGCGAGCGCGTTGTTCATGAGCTTGCGGGCCCTCAGAAGCCCCTGGTCGCCACCCTTGCCGAGGAGGTGCTCGCAGAACATGCAGGACGACCTGTTCGCCTCGTACGGATTGTTGGCTTCCTGAAACGTCTTTATGCTCGCCGCGATGAATTCCTCTGCTTCGGTTTCAGACCCAAGGAGCGCGTGAGCGAGACCGATAGCCCGCTTGATGTATCCGATCTCGAAGATTTCGCCGCTCTTCCCGGCGACCTCGAGCGCCCGCGCGCCGACGGAGAGAACGTCTTCCGGCTTGCGCTGGAGGAGGAACACCTCCGTCTCGCGCCGCAGGACCTCGGCCACGATATCTCCCTCGACCGACATCTTCTTTGCCCGCGAGAGCGAGGTCGAATAGTTCTGGAGCGCTCCCTCGAGATCGCCGCGCGCGACCATGAGATCGCCGAGATACTCGTCGGCGAGCGCGATCTCGCGCCCGTACCCTCTCCGCTCCGCGATGACCCGCGCCTCGAGGAGGTGCTTTTCGGCCGCCGCGAACTCGCCCGTCTTGGTCTGGGCGCTCCCGAGCATCAGGGTGGCGCGGATATAGAGCTGATCATCTCCGGAGCCGAGCGACATCTTGCGGGCGTTCGAAAAGGCGCCCATCGCCCCGGCGAAGTTGCGCGATTTCAGGTACGTGATTCCGAGATTGAGGGTCACGCGGACACGGTTCTGGGTGAGCCCCATTCTCTCGCAGAGCTCGAGCGATCTGTTGAAGAAATGGACGGCCCGGAAAAACCGGCACGCATCCTTGTGGAACAGACCGAGACTGTTGAGAACGTACGACTCGCCGACCGCGTCGTCGATCCGCCGGTATGAGGAAAGAGCGTCGAGGAAATACTGCTCGGCCTCGTCCTTCCTCCCGAGCCGCGCGTAACAGATAGCGATGAGACGCTGAACCCTCCCGACCTCCCGATGATCGTCCCCCCCGCGGAGGAGCCGATAGGCCGTGCATCCCTCCTGGAGCGCCTTCTCGATCGCGCCGTTCTCACGGAGAATGATTCCTCTGAGGCACGCGAGCGTTCCCTTGCCGAAGGTGTCATGTTCGTCGCACTGCGATTCGGCGCTCTCGAGAAACGTCTTCGCTTCCCGGAACAGCCCCTTCTGCACGTAGCAGTCGCTGATCTTCCGGTAGATTCTGAGAAGGTCCGATGGATGCGGAGTTATATGGATCTTCTGAAGGGCTTTCTCATAGTACTCGAGCGCCACGGAGTAGTTCTCCGTGGAAAAATGCATGTCCCCGAGCTCTTCCTCAGGGCTGATTACTTTATATTTCGGCTGGGACTTCTTCTTATCGTACTCGAATTCGTCCTTGCCTTGGGGGTTATCCGGCATCGGTTTCTCCAAGTGCTCATGGTCGGCGAACCATTACTTGGTCAGCTTATTTGGTATACCCTTGTCGCGCGTTCCCTGTTCCGGCCCGGGCAGAGCATTCTTGAGAGCCTTCGGTTTGTTGTCCATGCTTCCATCTCCGCCTCTGCCGTTGCCGTAGTCGTCGGCGTCTCCGCCGAGCACCACTCCCGCACCGCCACCGCCACCGATCGGAATAACCTCCCCCGGCATATTGTATACTCCCGAGTATGGGAATACGGTCTGATACAGGATTGCCAGGATTGATTGAAGCCGATATTGCATGGAGGGGTGTGCAGCGAAAACCGGGGAGGGAGCGATGCTTGATAGGACAAGAAGCGCGGACAGGAGCAACACGAGCTTCTTCATACTACCATCTCCTCCTTATGGAGCCCCCACGCTCCATAACACACATCACAATACCCCAAGCACCATACATATTTTAATATCCGCACCCCTCAAAGTCAAATAATTATTCGGAAACCTCAATAAAAAATCGGCGTTTAGCCGATTTATCGAAAATTTTATCCTATAGGTGGGCTCACCCAACGAACGCGGGAAAAACAGCCTCGTCAATCGTCCCCCCCCCCGGGTTCCTTCCTGAATTCGATGCCGTACTTCTCGAGCTTTTTGTACAAATTGCTGCGCTGCATGTCGAGCTGCCGCGCGGTTCTCGAAACATTCCCGTTGTTCTCCCTGAGCTTCTTGACGAGATACTCCTTCTCCATGAAGTCCTTGAACTCCTGGTAGGTCTTGAGACCGAACGGATCCTTCCGCGCGTCCTCCTCCCGCACGAGCGCGAGCGTCGGAAGATCGTCGCGCGCGATCACGTCGTTCGACGTGAGGATGCAGAGCCGCTCGATGAGATTTCTCAGCTCCCGCACGTTTCCCGGCCAGAAGTACTCCATGAGGACGTCGAGCGCGTCGGATGAGAGCCGCTTGGGAGCGCGCCCGAGTTCGAGCGCCACCTCGCGGAGAAAGTAGTCCGCGAGTATCTTGATGTCCGATTTCCGCTCGCGCAGCGGCGGGATTCGGATGGGAACGACGTTGAGCCGGTAGTAGAGGTCCTCCCTGAATCTCGTCTTCGCCGCTTCCTCGAGCAGATTCTTGTTCGTTGCGGCGAGAACCCGGACGTCGACATGCTTCGTTTCGGTGCCCCCGACGCGCTCGAACGCCGATTCCTGCAACACGCGCAGCACCTTGGCCTGCGCCGAGAGGCTCATGTCCCCCACCTCGTCGAGGAACAGAGTGCCTCCGTCGGCGAGCTCGAACTTGCCGATGCGCTGCGATATCGCGCCGGTGAACGATCCCTTCTCGTGCCCGAAGAGCTCGCTCTCGATGAGGTCTTCCGGAATCGCCGCGCAGTTGACCTCGACGAACGGCTCCCCGGCGCGCTTCGAGAGCTCGTGGAGCTTCCGCGCGACGAGCTCCTTCCCGGTGCCGTTTTCCCCCATGATGAGGACACGGGCGTTCGTCGGAGCTACGCGCGTGATCGTTTCCATGATGGCGAGCATTTCCGGATGACCACCGATGATCTCCGTCGTGATGCCGACCTTCTTCTCGAGCTGCACGTTCCGTCGCGCGAGCTCCGCCTGGTTGATGCCGTTCCTGAGCGTCAAGAGAAGCCGTTCCGTGTCGAACGGTTTCTCGATGAAATCGAACGCCCCGAGCTTCGTCGCCTCGACGGCCGTTGAGATCGTGCCGTGCCCCGAGATGATGATTACGGGAAGATCGGGATGCGTCTCCTTGAGGGTGCCGAGAACCTCGAGGCCGTCCATACCGGGCATCTTGATGTCGAGGAGCACGATATCGATGCGCTCGCTCGCGGCGATGTCGAGCGCGGCGGCGCCGTCGGGGGCGGAGAAGGTCTTGAATTTTTCGAATGACAGGAGCTGCTCGAGGGCGCTCCTGATGCTGTCCTCGTCGTCGACGATCAGAACCCGCTTGCTCATACCGATATTCCCCCCGTGAGCACGACACCCCAACGGAGATCCCGCGCGGTCACCCTGAATGCCTCGATGCGTGCGGATTCGAGAAGCGCCTCGATCAGAACGAGCCCCGCCGGAAACAGCCTGATCCGGTCCGGGTCGAGCGGAGCCGCGCGTTCCCGGCCCGCCCTGCGGAGCCCCTCGAAGCGCCTTTCGGCGAGCGCGACGTCCGCGCGCGTGATCAGCTGCATCTCCTGGAACGCAGGCGGCCATCCGTCCATATACCGGAGGAACACCGCGAGGCTCACCGCCGTTCCGCCGGTCATGAGCATTGTAGAGTCTCGCGTGAACGCGGGCAAGGGATAAACTCGCTCACCCCGACCGGGCGCGCGGATTCCCGCCTCCTCGAGATCCGCCGCGAGCTGCGCCGACACGCCGCGCGCGCCCGGCGCGCCGGCCAGCAGTCGGCGTACGCGGTGCGTTCCGACCGGGATACCCGCGAAGCCCTCCATCGACGTTCCCCTCCCCCACGAGACCTCGGTGCTCGTCCCCCCCGCGTCGATGAGCGTGAGCGCTTCGCCGCGCGCGCGAAAGAAGGATGCGCCCGTGTAGCCGAGCGCCGCCTCGTCCCGCTGCGGCAGCACGCGGATCGAGATGCCGAGCGCACCCTCGAGCGCGGAGGCGACCGCAGACGCGTTCGTCGATTCACGGAGCGTGTTCGTGGCGACGACGACCGGGCGCGCGCATCCCCAGGCGCACGCTGCGGCGAGGAGCTCCCCGAGCGCGCGCTCGGCCCGAGCGGCCTTTTCGGGGGAAATGATCCCCGTCCGCGCGAGATCGTCCCCCCATCCCACGTACCGCTTCGTCTCGTTGAACGAAGCGAGCTCGAAAGAAGACACGTCGAGCACGGCCGCCGGAAAAGAGCCGCCCACGACAAGAAGTCGAAAGTTGCTGCTCCCGAGATCGATGCATCCCCGGATTTCTTTTTTTGTGTGGGACGGCTGCTCTCTTTCCCGTATCATCATGACGATGGAGAAGCTCAATATCAAGAACCTTTCGATTGCGGAGATGTCCGCGGTCATCGAGAGCCTCGGGGAGAAGCGGCATCGCACGCCGCAGATTCTCAAGTGGCTCTATCAGAAAGGGTGCGGCGGGTTTTCCATGATGACCAATCTCCCGACGAGCCTGAGACTCATGCTCGAGGAGCGTTTCACGATCTCCTCGCTCCGGCTCGCGGACAGTGTACGCTCCCGCGCGGACGCGAGCCAGAAATTTCTGCTCGAAGCGGACGACGGGGCGCACATCGAGGCGGTGCTCATGGAGACGCACGGGCATCGCACGATCTGCATCTCGAGCCAGGTCGGCTGCGCCCTCGGATGCGCGCTCTGCAGAACCGGCGAGGGAGGCTTCGAGCGGAACCTCCGCGCCGACGAGATTCTCAATCAGATTCTCTTTTTCAAGGTCGGACACCTCCCGCCGCGCGAGCGGTTCAATATCGTCTTCATGGGCATGGGAGAGCCGCTCCTCAACCTCGAAAATCTCGGGAACGCGCTCGAGATCATCAATTCCCCCGACGCCTTCGCTCTCGGCGAAAAACGCATCACGCTCAGCTCGATCGGAATCCCGGAGGCAATTCGCGAGCTCGGAGGTTCCCGCCTCAAGTTCTCGCTCGCGATCTCTCTCAACGCGACGACGGACGAGGCCCGCAGGCGGCTCATGCCGGCGGCGCGGAATATCGAGGAAACGCTCGCGGCCGCGCTCGAGTTCGCGCGCGCGCGCAAAACGCGGGTCACGATCGAATACGTCGTCATCAAGGATCTGAACGACACGGCGGAAGACGCGCAGCGCCTGTCGAGTCTCACCGCGGGAAAACCCTTCAAGATCAACCTCATCCCCTTCAACGAGTGGGAAGGCTGCCCGTTTCGGCGCCCTTCCGAAGAACATCTCGAGAGCTTCATCGCCGCTCTTCTCCCGCGCGCGCCGGCCGTCACCGTGCGACGGAGCCAGGGCGGCGACATCTACGCTGCATGCGGGCAACTCAGGGTGCGCAGGAAACCCTAGATGGGATACCGTTCGAGATAGTCTGGAGCGGGAGGTGTGCTGCGCTGCGCGGCGCCGCGCGCCGGGCAGCCACGGAGACTGGGCCTAGCGCAGGAGAAGCATCTTGCCCGTCACGGCGCGTCCCGCCGAGCGTACTGCATAGAAATAGAGGCCGCTCGATACCGCGCTTCCCCGTTCGTCTTTTCCGTCCCACGGCACCGAGAGCTCATCCGTGGCAACGCCGCGCCGGTTGAGATTCCTCACGAGCGATCCATCGACGCGATAGATCGAGAGATCGACGTCGCGCAGATTCCCCCGTGACGGCTCGTTGAAAACGACCCGTATCGTCGTCGAGGGATTGAACGGGTTCGGGTAGTTCGAGATCGCGAAGGCTCGTGCCCCCGCCGCGATTCCGGCGGGCGCCGCGAGCGCGACGAAGTACTCCTCGAGGCCCGCGACCCTGTCGGGCAGGGGAAGATCGGAATTCTCGATCGTGCCGGAATAGCACGCCTCGGTCCCGCCGAAGAGGTATCTGAAATCCTCCGCGAAGATCTCGACGGGCCTGTTCACGTGGGGAGCGGCGTCGGAGTAGACCGTCGCATCCTCTATCCCGCGAATCTTCAGATACTCGGCCCACGCGCCGCCCGTGCCCTCGGCCGCGTAGCGGTTCTGGAAGACGTGACCGAGCTCGTGCGTCACCGTGCAGGCGACCATGCAGCGGCCGATCTCATAAACCCCCGGAGTGAGAAATATGTCGTCGCCGCACGAGGAGCTCGCCAAGAGTCCCGAGCGCGGCATCGGCAGCACGTACAGGTTGACCGGCATCTCCAGGCTCCGTCCCGAGACATCGATCTTCGAGAGCGCATCGATGGCCCAGGCCGCGTTCACCGGATGAAATGAACCGTCTCCCTTGTTCACGATCTCGGGATCGAGAACGCTGTCGATGAGCCTGTAGCTCGTGCCGCCCGCGACCTCGAACGTGAGGCGGCCGCTCCCGTCCTTCGTGCTCATCGCCATGATGTCTTCGGGGGTATAGACTCTGATCTGGAGCCCGTTTTCCAGTTTGAGCAGGGCGTTTTCCCCCGCAGCGACCGGCCGAGCCACGATGAGACACGCGAGGATCAGGAGTATTGCGGCCGGTGTTAATCTATTGTATTTAAAAGTACTATACATCATATGCCTTCCCGGAACAGCCTCCCGGGCACAAGAGTACGGCCCGGGTCGTCATATGAACTTG
>DATCCP010000124.1:0-17265 GCA_036511215.1 Candidatus Krumholzibacteriaceae bacterium | reverse complement strand
AGCGCGTCAAAGCTGTTCGTCCGCCGGAAAAGATGCACGGTTCTCGACGGGAGATCCTGCGTGGACTCGGTATAGCTGGAGTACGCGCTCAGGCTCACCTTGAGCCCGGAGGTCACGCGGTTTGCCGAGACGCTGCTCGAGAGATAGCGCATCTCGTTCACCTGCGAGCCGGAGATGCTCGGCGAGCAGGACAGAGAGAACACCCAGCTGTCCCACCGGTCGTTCACGTCGGTCGGTTTCGCTGCCCCCCGGTACGTGATCGCGATACGAGCGCCGATCGGCGTGCGGGCGACGTAGCGCACAAGACCCATTTTCAGAGTCCTCACGACGTCCGATCGAGCGGTATCGTAGGAATCGGTCGGCTTCGAGCACCACACGAGCGTATCGTTCATTCCCGTGAATTGCCTCTGCCCGACGATCGTGATCGTATATTCGATTCCGCCGGCCCCTGTCGTTCGCGTCGTGACGAGGAGATACAGCTGTGCCTCCATACGATCCCGCACGTAATTGATATACGGGATGTTCGTCTTCATGTAGTCCCAATCGAAGCCGCCATCAGGATAGACCGCTATGGCGTACACGTGTTCGAGCGAGTCGCCTGGAGCGGTTTGACTGTCCTCGAAGGCCGCGGCGCTCGAGGCGAGAAGACAGAGGACGAGGAGTGCGATGCACTGCCTTACAATCAATGCTCCGGCATTCAACTCGTTCTTCTCCTTGCGTGCGGAATCGATGTGCGCTTCCCCGGTGTCGATCGCCAGCCATTACCGATTACAATATAGCGCACCGTGCATGAGCGGGGCAACGACGCTGTGCGGAGCCGCGTCCTTCAGTTCCACTTGTATATCTTCATCCCGACGTAGAAGAAGAGGGCGCCGACACTCGCGAGAACGAGGGCGGGGATGCCGACCTGCGCGAAGCCGGCCCCCTCGTTGAAGATGCTCCGTATCGAGTCGGCGAGCATCGTGAGGGGAAGCGCCCGGACGACCGGGATCGCCCAGTGCGGAAAATGGTGGTAGCTGAAGAAAACGCCCGACAGAAGCGTCATGGGGAAGGTGATCGCGTTGATGAGGCCGTTGCCGACGCGCGGATTCGCGGTACGCGACGACATGAGGACCGAGAGCCCCGCGAATGCCATGTTGCCGGCGATGAATATCGCGACGAGCGCCGGCACGCTCCCCTGGATCCTCACGCCGAAGTAGAAATAGACGAAGATGAAAAGCGCGAAAAACTCGATCGCGTTCACGATGAGACGCGTGACGAAGTGCGAGGCGAGAAACATCGATTTGTGCATCGGGGTCGCCGCCATGCGCCTCAGAAGCTTCTTGATGCGGATCTCGATGAGCGCCCAGCCGATTCCCCAGAGCGCGGAGCTCATGACATCCATCGCCAGCAGCCCGGGCACGAGGAAGTCGACGTAGCGCGTGCCCTGGATCCGAAGCGGCGCCACGTCGCCGCGCTCGTCCCCCGGCGCCGCCTGCGCCCGGAGCGAACGCTCGAGGGTAAGGTACGTCATCTGCGCCTCGCCGCTGCGTGGATCGAAACAGTAGCGAATCGAATCGGCGCCGGGCGCCTTCTCGATGAAGAGCGAGATCTCGCCCTTCTTGAGCGCGAGGATCGCCTCGTCTCTCGTGACGATCGTGAAGCCGATGCGGCGATCCTTCCCCGAGGCTTCCTTCGCGCGCTCGACCCACGCGGTCCAGTACTCCCTCGGCGCCTCCCGGCTCTCGATAACGGCGACCGTCCCGGAAGCGCCCCCGGCGCCCGATCCGATCGCGACGCCGAGGAGCCAGGAGAGAATGATCGGGAGAAGAAACGCCCAGAATATGATCTCGGGCTCCCTGAAAAACTCCTTGAACTGCAGCGCGACGAGATTGAAGAACGGCTTATTCATGGAGATGCCTGCCCGTGAGCGATATGAAGAGGTCGTCGAGATTCATCTTGCGGCATTCGAGCTGCCGGAGCGACAGCCGCTCCCGTTCGACCGCCTCGAGAAACCGCGGAAGGGACGTGAGAATATCCTTCACGTAGAGATGCCCCCGGTTCCCCTTGTGGTCCCAGACGAGGTCGAGCGCTCCCTCGATGCGGGAGAGCGCTTCGGCGCCGCTCCGCTCCTCCACCGTGAACGAGATGACCTCCCGCTGCATGTGGGCCGCGAGCAGCTCGTCGAGCGTCCCCTGGACGAGCACGCTCCCCTTGTCCATGATGACGATGTAGTCGCACAGGCGCTCGGCCTCTTCCATGTAGTGCGTCGTGAGAATCATCGACGTGTCTTTCGTCTTGAGATCCATGAGGATGTCCCATATCTCGCGGCGCGCGACGGGATCGAGCCCCGTCGTCGGCTCGTCGAGGATGAGTATCTCGGGCTCGTTGATGAGCGCGATCCCGATTGAGAGCCTTTGCCGCATTCCGTGCGACAGATTCATGACGTAGCTCTTCCGCTTGTCGGCGAGGTTGATGAGATCGAGGATCCGCGGCGTCACGTCGCGGCCGAGCCCGAAGAAGCTCGCGAAGAGGTTCAGGGTCTCCTCGACGGTGAGCTTGTCGATGTAGGTCGTCTCCTGGAGCGAGAGCCCGAGAATGCGGCGCAGGTGCCGCTCGCCGGCGCTCCAGCTCTTGCCGAGGATGCGGATCTCACCCGCGTCGGGCCGCTGGATGCCCTCGATCATCTCGACGAGGGTCGTCTTCCCGGCGCCGTTCGGCCCGAGAAGCGCGACGTACTGGCCCTTCTCGATCTCGAGGCTCACGTCGCGGACCGCGACGACGTCCTTGAATCTCTTCGAGATGTTCCGCGCGCTGATCATGGATCGTTCGACCTGCCTCCCTGCGGACCCGGCTGCCGGTCCTGGACCTAAGTTGCTACAATATATAATCGCGGCTCTCGAGCGGTCAAGCTCCGCGGAGCGGCTCGCGGGGGCTCGAATATCATTGAGCGGACTTCGGGAACCCGCTATGATCGTGCCAAAACAGGGAGGTTGGAAATGATGTCCTCATTGCGTCACGTGATTGCAATCCCGGCGATTCTCGCCGTCATGTGCTCCCATGCCTCGTGCGCGCCGGCGCTCCGCCCGGCGACGGTCCACGGCGACATCGAGGCCGGCGGCTACTCCGCCTTCGGCATCGAGCTCTACAAGGAGCTGCTCAAGGAAAAGCCCGGCGTGAATATCTTCATCTCTCCCGCGAGCGTCGGCTTTGCGCTCGCCATGACCTACAACGGCTCCGCGGGCGAGACCCGGACCGCGATGGCGAGCACGCTCGGCTTTCCCGACAACAGTTTCGAGGCCGTGAACGTGACCGACTCGACGCTCATCAGCCGCATGAACGACTCGATACCGGGGGTCAAGCTCTCCGTCGCGAACTCCCTCTGGGCCAAGCAGGGTTTGACGTTCATGAAAAGCTTCCTCGGGAGAAACACCCGGTACTACGGCGCGGAGATCGAGATGCTCGATTTTTCGAACCCCGGCTCTCCCGCGAAGATCAATCAATGGGTCGCCCGGAAGACGAACGACAAGATCACGAAGATCGTCGACAAAATCGACGAGAGCGCGATTCTGTTCCTCATCAACGCGATCTACTTCAAGGGGACCTGGACGAAGGAGTTCGACAAGAACTTGACTCGGGAGGAACCCTTCCATCTCATGGGCGGCACGACGAGCCCGCGTCCCATGATGAAGCAGTCGGGAAGATACGACTATTTGGAGGAGGACGGCTTCCAGGCTGTGCGGCTCCCCTATGGCGACGGACGGATCGGCATGTACGTGTTCCTCCCCGCCAGGGGATCGAGCCTCGAGCTGTTCCACGAGAGGCTCTCGAACAGCACATGGGATCCGTGGATGCGGAGCTTCGTGTCACGAAGCGGAAGAATCGTCATCCCGCGCTTCAGGCTCGAATACGAGTCGAGCCTCAAGCAATCCCTCAGCGCTCTCGGCATGGCGGTCACCTTCGACGGAGGGCGCGCGAATTTCACCGGGATGTTCATGGCACCCGGAGTCAACGCCTATATCAACGACGTCATGCACAAGACCTTCGTCGATGTGAACGAGGAGGGGACGGAGGCGGCGGCGGTGACCTCCGTCGAGATGCGGCTCACCACAGCCATGGAGCCCGAGAGGCCCTTCGAGATGATCGTCGACCGGCCGTTCTTCTTCGCCATCCGCGACGAGAAGACGGGGCTCGTCCTCTTCATGGGCTCGATCGTGAATCCCGAGTGACGAGACGGTAGGCCGCGGCGATGAGCGCTCGGAGTCCCTTCTTCTCGAGCGCCGAGATTCTGAACACGCTCCCCTCCCCCGCGGCATGGAACTTCGGAAGGCGCGACCCCGGCGGCAGGAGATCCGTCTTGTTGAGCGCGATAAGATGCGGCTTCTCGACGAGCGCCTCGCTGTAGGAGCGGAGCTCGTTCATGAGCTGCTCGTACGCCTGCGCCGGTTCTATGTCCCCCGCCGCGTCGATGATGAAAATGAGAACACGGCACCGCTCGACGTGCCTGAGGAACTGAATGCCGAGCCCCTTCCCCGCGTGGGCCCCCTCGATGAGCCCCGGGATGTCGACCATGCAGAACGAGGCGCCGGAGGCGACCTTCACCATCCCGAGGACCGGCTCGAGCGTCGAGAAGGGGTACGGCGCGACGACCGGATGCGCGTCGCTCACGCTTCTCAGGAGCGTCGATTTTCCGGCGTTCGGAAGCCCCACGAGCCCGACGTCGGCGATGAGCTTCATCGTGAGGCGGAGACGCCGCTCCTCGCTGGGCTCCCCCATCGTCCTCGTGCGGGGCGCCTGAACCTTCGCCGAGCGAAACAGGTAGTTTCCCTTGCCCCCTCTGCCCCCGCGGACGACGACGACCGACGAACCGGGCTCATTGAGATCGGCGAGAAGCTCCTTCGTGTCGGCATCCTCGACAACCGTCCCCGGCGGAACCATGATAATCTCGCTCGCGCCGTTCGCCCCGGTCATGTTCTTCCCCTGTCCGGGCTTTCCCGCCTGCGCCTTGACGGTCTTCCGGTAGTAGAGATCGAGAAGCGTTCGCATATCGGGTTCGACCTCCACGACGACGTCGCCGCCGCGGCCCCCCATGCCGCCGTCCGGCCCGCCGCGCGGCACGTACTTCTCGCGTCGGAAGCTCACGCAGCCGTCCCCTCCCTTTCCCGCCTTCACCTGTATCGTGACCTGGTCGATGAACATCGTGCTCCACTTCCCCGGCGCCCGCGCGGCGCGTTCCGTCACGAGCGCGCGCTCTCGCCGAACAGAAAATACTTGCCCGGATTCAGGATCCCCCGGGGATCCATCCCCTTCTTGATTCCCCGCGCGAGCGCGAGCTCGCTCGGCGTGAAGATCATGCGCAGGTAGGGGCTCTTCGTGAGCCCGATTCCGTGCTCGCCGCTGAGCGTTCCTCCGAGTGCGATGACGCGCTCGAAGAGCCGTTCGACGAAGCTCTCCACACGGGCCATCTCCTCGACGCGGCGCCGATCGGTCATGATGTTCACGTGCATGTTGCCGTCTCCCGCGTGGCCGAATATGTAGCAGTCGAGTACGAGCTCATGAGCCAACTCGTGCGTGAACCGCGCGGCCTCTTCGAGGACGCCGAGCGGAAGCGAGACGTCCTCGTTCACCTTCGTCACGCCGCGTCTGGCGAGGCTCGGGCTCACGGAGCGGCGCAGCTTCCAGAGGAGGTCCCGCTCGGCGCCGTTTCTCGCCCCCCTCATAATGACACCCGCCTTCCGGGCGAGCGCCGCGAGGAGGGCATCCTGCGCCGCGACCTCGTCGCGCGAGCCGTCGATCTCGATAAACAGGTAGTTCGAATCGCGCCCGAGGCCGCCGAAGCAGCAGTATTCGCCCACGCACTGCATCGTCTTCGCGTCGATGTACTCGAGAACGCTCGGGTTGAGGCCGGCCGCCAGGAGCGACCCGGCGAAGGCGAGGGCGCCGCTCGCGGCCCTCACCTCGAGAAGGCTCGTCCGAAAGGCCTCCGGCAAAGGGAGAACAGCGAGACGCGCGGAATAGACGACGCCGAGCGTACCCTCGGAGCCGATGAGCGCCGCCGTGACGCGGCAGGGCGAAGCGTCCCGAACGGTCTCACCTTCGCCCGTGAGCCACGTGAGCGAGCGGACGTACCGGCGCGTCACGCCGTACTTGAATGCCCTCGGGCCGCCCGCGTTTTCGGCGATGTTGCCGCCGATTGTGGAGAAATTGAGGCTCGCTGGGTCGGGCGGGTAGAAGAAGCCCTTCCCGGCGAGAAAGTCCTGGAGCTCTCCGTTGACGATTCCGCATTCGACCTCGACCTCTCCCGCGAGCGTGTCGAAGCGAAGCACGCGGTGCATCTTCTCGGTCGAGATCACGAGGCCTCCATCGAGGGGGATCGAGCCCCCCGAAAAGCCGGTGCCCGCCCCCCGCATGAACATTGGAATGCCTCTTCGGGAGGCATGCTGCACGACTCTCGCGAGCTCGCCCTGGCCTCGTGGAAACGCCACGCCCCCCGCCCGCCCCCTCGTGAGCGTGGCATCAAAGCTATACGCGAGCCGGTAATGCGTCTCGGTATGGATAGGAATTCTTCGGAGCGAGCGCGCGAGGGCCGCTATGTCGCGTGAATGGTCACTGCTCACTGCGCCCTCCTCCGGGCGCGTTCCAACCCGGCCGATTGGTCGACAACTACAGCATTTACAAGCTATTACACTCTTCAGCTCGCGTATTTTCTCACGAAGTTCTCGAACCGATCGAGGGCCCGGTTGATGTCGTTCTCCGAGGCCGCGAACGAGAAGCGTATCATCTTGTCGCAGCCGAAGGCACCTCCCGGTATGACGACGAGCCCCTGCTCGGCGAGGAGCTTCTCGCAGAATCCGAAGCTGTTCTTGACGTTCAGCCTCTTGTAGAGCTTCGACACGTCGACGAAGTAGTAGAAAGCGCCCCCCGGCTCGGGATACAAGATCGACGGAATGCGCGAGAGCCGTTTGCCGAAGAGGTTCTTCCTCTTCTCGAACTCGACGCGCATCATCTCCCGGTCCTCGGCGCCCTTCTCGATCGCCGCGAGCGCCGCCCACTGCGAAACGGAGTTCGGACAGCCGGTCGCGTGAGCCTGGAAGGCGGCCATGCGGTAGGCGATGTCCTTTTCGGCGAGCGCGAAGCCGACTCTCCAACCGGTCATCGCGTAGCTCTTCGAGACACCGGTGACGACGACCGTCTGATCCTTGATCTGGGGAAGGACCGTCACGGGGGAGTGGTGCTCCCAGCCGCTGAAGGTGAGGAATTCGTAGATCTCGTCCGAGATGAGGGCGATGCCGGATTCGAGCACGATCTTGGCGATCGCCTCGACTTCCTCGCGCCGGTAGACGATGCCCGCCGGGTTCGACGGCGAATTGAAGAGGAGCACTTTCGGTTTCTTCTTGCGCGAGAGCTGCTTCCTGAAAATCTCGGGGGTGAGCTTGTACTCGGTCTTCTTCGCGAGCTCGACGATCCGGGGCCTGCCGCCGAGAATCTTGACCATATCGGGATAGCTCGTCCAGTACGGCGAGAGAATGAGCACCTCGTCACCCGGGTCCATGAGCGCGAAGAGCGCGTTGTATATCGAGTGTTTCGCGCCGTGGGAGATGACGACCTCGGCGCTCGTATACGGCTGACCGAGCTTTTTCGAATAGAATTCAGCGACCGCCTTCCGCAGGGGGGCGATCCCCTCCGCCGCCGTGTACTTCGTCTCGCCGCGCTTGATCGCCTCGATAGCCCCTTGCTTGATCACCTCGGGCGTGTCGAAATCGGGCTCACCGGCAGTCAGGCCGACTACGTTCTCCCCTTTCGCCTTGAGATCCTTCGCCTTCGCGGTGAGGCTCAGTGTCACCGACGGCTCGAGGCTGCGAGCCCGTTTGCTGATGATATCTGCCACCTTCGATCCTCCTTCTGAGAACCTACTTGATTCCCCATTCCTTGAGTCT
Source organism: Candidatus Krumholzibacteriaceae bacterium (assembly GCA_036511215.1). GTDB lineage: Bacteria > Krumholzibacteriota > Krumholzibacteriia > Krumholzibacteriales > Krumholzibacteriaceae > SSS58A. Next base: position 9,349 of record DATCCP010000124.1, on the reverse strand, counting down.
CTTCGGAACGCACGGCGGGACGAGGCACGTGATCTCTCCGCCGAGCTGATAGATTTCCTTCACGAGCGAGCTGTGCAGGTAGATATACTGCTCGCTCGGCATGAGAAAGACCGTCTCGAACTGCGGGTCGAGCTTCCGGTTGATCAGGGCGATCATGAGCTCATACTCGAAATCGGATACCGCCCTCAGTCCCCTGATCACAACGTCGACGGAGCGCGTGCGGAACTCCTCGACGAGTAGACCGTCGAACGAAACGACCTCCACGCCCTCGATTCCCTCGAGCGCCTCGGTGACGAGCTGCCGGCGCTCGTCGAGCGTGAGAAACGGATCCTTGTGAATGCCCTTTGCAACCGCGACGATCACATGATCGAAGATCTTCGCGGCGCGCCTGACGAGGTCCACGTGACCGTTCGTAACGGGATCAAACGTCCCCGGATAGAGAGCTACCTTCCTCTTCACCGCCCGCGACCTCCTTCCGGTACCGAAAGTACGAAACCGTCGTCTGGCCGAACCGCCGCGCCTTCACGAGCTCGAGAGCGCCGCCCTCCCGTGCAAAAAGGGGCCTCGCATGCTCGACGACGAGCACGCGGCAGAGAGCGCGCGGGGCCCCCTGAACAACATCGACGACATCCTGCGCGGCGCTTTTCGCCGCATACGGAGGATCGGCGAAGATGATATCGAAGAACGCCTCCCCCTTCGCGGCCCGTTCGACGTAGCGCGACGCATCGCCGATCCGGACCTCGGCGACGAGCGGCCCGAAACCGCACCGCTCGAGGTTCGTGCGGAGCGCCTTGAGGATCCGGTGATCCTGCTCGATGAACACGACCCTCGAGGCTCCCCTGCTCAAGGCCTCTATTCCGACCGCTCCGGAGCCCGCAAAGAGCTCGAGGACCGTCGCACCCTCGATTTCAAAACCGATGGTGTCGAAGACGGAACCCTTGACGATCTGCGCCGTGGGCCTGAAAAACGGCCCGTGGCCGCAGCGCAGATCCCTGCCCTTTTTCGAGCCTGCAATGACCCTCATGGGAACCTCGCGCGCGTATCATCTCGAATTCCAACGCTGTAAGATATCAGCATAAAAAATAAAGTAAAGTTGAGCAAGGGAAATAAGGGGCGGCAAAAAAATCCCCCGGAGGCGTATCGGAACTCCTCCGGGGGTACCACGGTGAGTGGAGGGGGCAAACTGCTATTCAACAATCGTCGGCGTCACGAAGATCACAAGCTCCTCTTTCTTGTCCGCCTTCGAGTTCGTCGAGAAGAGCCAGCCGAGGAATGGAATATCCTTGAGGATCGGCACGCCCTGCCTGACGTTCGTCTGACTGTTCTTGATGAGGCCGCCGATAACCGCCGTCGCGCCGTTCGCGACGACGACGCGGGTGTCGGCCTCGTTCGTCGAGATGATGATGCCGCTCGCCGACGATGACTCGGACTGGAGATCGCTCACCTCGGGATGCAGGTCGAGCGTGATCGTCCTGTCCGCGTTCACGTGCGGGATGACCTTGAGCATGATGCCGATCTTGGTCAGCTCGGTGATCGGGTTTCCCGCCATGTCGGCGACGATGAGCGGAATCTCCTTGCCCACGAGGATGCTCGCCTCGCGGTTGTCCATCGTCGTGATGCGCGGGTTGGAGATGATGTTGGCCTTGTTCGTCTTCTCGAGCATCTGGAGAATCACGTTCAACTCTCCCCACGAGCGGACCGTCCCGAACTTGACCGTCCCCGCGGAGATGGGAATCGGGTTCGAGACCTCGGCGCTTCCGATGCCGCTGAAACCGGAGGCATGGAGGTTCAGCATGCTCCAGTCGATCCCGAGCTGGCGAGTCGCTTCGACGTCGATGTCGACGAGCTTGGCGTTGATGTCGACCTGGTAGGTCTTCTTGTCGAGCGCCTTCACCATTTCCTCGATCTTCTCGATGACCGGCTCGGTGTCATTGACGATGAGGGAGTTGCTCCCCTTGTCGACGTCGAGCTTGCCGCGCTGCGACACCATGTTCTGAAGCGCCCTCTGCATCTCCTCGGCGTTGGAGTTGTTGACGAAGATGATCTTCGTCTGGAGCGGCAGCAGATCGTCTTTCTTCCGCTCGGCGCTCTGGATCTCGAGCTCCTCTTTCGTAAGGCGCTCGATCTCCGCGACGCGGATCATGCCGAACTCCTCGCGGTATCCGTAGCCGTGCGCCCTCAGAAGAATGTCGAGCGCCTCTTCCCACGGAACGTCCTTGATATGGACGTATACCTCGCCCTTCACGTCGGGGCCGTATACGATGTTCTTGCCCGAGTAGTCGGAGATCGTGCGGAGCACGGTCTTGATGTCGGCGCCCTGGGCGTCGAGGGTGATCCTGTTCGAACCAACGCCCTTGCCGCCTCCCACCGCCGGGTTGCCGCGGGCGTACTTTTCAGTCCACGAGGTCGCCGCGGGCTTCGTCGTCTCGTTCTCGGCGAGCGGCGAATACGCTGCGTCCTCGGTCGCGTAGAAGTTGAGGTTGGCGTTCGCCGCGCTCTCCTTCACGTTGTCGCCGCTTATCCACGGCGATTCGGTCTTCTCGGTCTTGGTTACCGCCACCGCAGCCGGCAGAGGCGCGGGCGCGCTCGCCGCGACGGCGCTCTGGACCGGCGACGTCAGGCTCTGCACCGGCATGACGTTCTGAACGGGCGGCAGCATGTTCTTCAGGTCGATGGACGCGGCCGGCTCGGGAACCGCGGGAGCCGGGCTCTCGCTCGCCGGAGCGGGGTCCGGAACATACGGCAGGAAGGGGCCCATCGAGGCCTCGGCGATAAGATTGTTCGCGCCGGACGGCTCACTCGCGGATGCCTTCTTCGCCGCGACCTGCGGCTCGCCGAGCGGCTGGAGAAGCGTGGCGCTCTCCTTGACCTCGGCGTGGATCGCGTCCGGGGCACGCTTCGTCACCTCGACGATTTGCATGCTCCCCTCGGTCCACATCTTGTAGTCGACACCGGCCGAGAGGTCGAGAACGACGCGGCTGATGACGAGGGGGTCGAGCTGATACTGGCTCGTCCGCACTTTCTTCACGATAGGACTCTCGACGTCCTTCGTCTGCCACGGCACGTTGTACTTCGCGCCGACGCAGTTGATGACGAGACGGTCAGGTTCACTCATTGTGAAGGCGTTGAACGTAACGTCTCCCGCCTTGCTTATCTCGATCCGTACCTTCCCATCCGCCGGGACGACGGAAACGCCGTTGATCTCGTTTTCTACGGCGCCCGCGGAAAGTGCCAGCAAGGGCAGCACCATGATGGAACAGGCAATCAACGTTCGTCTGGTGATCCCGAGCATTGTCATTCTCCTTTACTCTTCTTCTCCTCCAGGCGGAGGGTTACCGTACTCGTCTGTCCGAATAATGAAACCCGTGCGATGAGCGAGCGATCGCTCACGGAAACGATGTTCCCGTTCCGGATCGGGTCACCCGCTTTCATGATGTACGAATAGCCGTTGTTGTCCTCGAGCATGGCGAATTTCTCCACGCCGCCCGAGAGAACGCCGACGAGCTTCACGCTGTTTATGTCGACGATGTCGAGCTCACCCGACTGTTCAAATTCGCCGGCGATCAAGCTCTGGAAGGGGTCACGCTGATTGAACGCCTGGTAGTAGTAGACCCTGTCCCGCAGCGTGATGCTGTCGCCCGCCGCCTGTCTCGCGGCCGTCGTGTCGGCGGGGGCCGCCGTCTGCAACTGCACCTTCGCGCTGGACTTCGCCGGTGCCTCACCTTGCGCCCTCGCGTCCACGAGCGCCGGGAAGAGGAAGAGGCCCGCCATGGAGAGTGCCCAAAGGACCTTCCACGGAGTCTCAGGAGTTATTTGGAACCGGTGCGCTCTGATGAGTCTTTTCATTCGCCTTCTCATTGCTCGTCTCACCACCTTCCACAAGCGAGTATGCCGTCAGTGTCATCTCAGCCTCGATCGTATAGCTCCGTACGATTCGGTCCTGGTCGCCCTTGGCATCCACCGGCTTGACGGTGAGATTCGAGACGTTCACGATGCGCTCGAGGTTGGCGACCTTGGACAGGAATATTCCGAGTTGGTGATACTCGCCACGGACCTTCACGTGGACCGGATTCTCGGTGATAAATTCCTTCGGGACCGGAGTCTGCGGCTCGAACAACAGAAAGTCGATGCCCGCCTGGCTCCCGATCCGCGTCACCTTCCTGAGGAGGTCGGCAACTTCCTTGTCCTTGGGCAGAAGCCCCTGGGCGGCGGTCCACTTGTCGTGGAGCCGGTTGTACTCCACCTCGAGCTTCGCGAGGTTGCCCACGGTCTTCCGCGCCTTCTCGAGGTCCGCGCTCATCTTCTCGTACTCGGACGAGAGCGACTCGATCTTCGCCTGCATCGGGTGGTGGAAGAAGGGCAGAAACGACGTGAAGAAGTACACGTATCCGACGATGACACAGAGTACTCCCACGATGATTCCCTTTTGTACCTGAGGATCTTTGAAGTCCATAGCTTGAGACCTCTCTTTGCGCTACTGTGGCATCGCGTTGGCGACGAGTTTGAACTTCATAACTTCGCGTTCATTGATCTTCCCTTTTTCGGCCACCTTGAGATCGACCCGCGTGATCGTGGGCGAAGTCTCGAGGTTCGTCATCATGTCGGCGACCGTGTAGTTCGAAAATGCGACCCCGTCGATGTTGAAGGTCGTCGGCGACATCTCGGAGACGCCCGTGAGCCAGCAGTTCACGGGGAGATTGAAGCTCACGTCGTTGAGGAGCTTCACCCTGAAGTAGCGGTAACGGTCGAGGTCCGCGATGATCCCGAGCCGGCGGTCGACTTCCTCGCGCTCCTTCGTGATCTCCTTGATCTTCGCGAGCTGCGGGGCGAGCTTCTTCGACTCTTCGTTCGCCGCGACGATCTTTCCCTGGAGCACCCTGACCTTGTGCTGCTGCATGACCCCTGCGAAGAGAATCGCCGCGATGAAGAGCGCCACGCCCCCCACCATGTAGACGGTGTTCATCTGCGGGAGCTTGAATTCGCGCCGCTTTGCACGTGCCTCGCGCGGCAGCAGATTGATCTTTATCATTCCTTTCCCGCCTTTCTCAGAGCGAGACCGATTCCGACGGTGAGCAACGGCGCGATTTTTTCAATCTCGGCCTCGTGCTCGCCGAACACGCCCGCCTCGCAGTCGAGACCTGCGAGGGGATTGTTTATTGAGAAAGAGATGCCGTGTTTTTCGCTGAGAATATCCTTGAGGAACGGGATATTGGCTCCGCCGCCGCTCAGGACGACCTCATCGATCTTCTCCGCGTCGCCGGCGGCCTTGAGGAAGGAGACGCTCCGCTCGATGCCGAGCGAGAGGTCCTTCGAGCTCTGCTTGACGAGCTCGCGGATCTTCTCAGGATCGCGCTGGCCGAGATCGCCCGCCACGATCCGCTGGGCTTCGTCGTAGTCGACGCCGAGCTCCTTCTGGATCGCTTCCGCGAAGTTGTCGCTCCCGATGCTGATATCGCGCGTGAAGTGCGGGCTCGCGTCCTGGATGATGTTGATGTTCGTGACGTTGCTTCCGATGTTGACGAGGCCGAAGACCTTCTTCGCGTCTTCCTCCCCCGTCGAGCCGTGGGCGCTCTCGAAGCAGTTCTGAACGGCGAATGAGTCGACGTCGATGATGATCGGCGTGAACCCCGCGTCCTTGATCAGACCGGCGTGCATGTTGACCATGTCCTTCTTCGCCGCGACGAGGAGAACCTCCATCTGATTCGCGCCGATGTCGTCCTTGAGGATCTGAAAATCGAGGCAGACGTCGTCGATATCGAACGGCACGTGCTGTTCCGCTTCCCAGAAGATCGCTTCCTGCGCGTCCTCGGAGGACATCTTGTCCATAACGACCTTCTTCACGATGACGGCGCGGCCCGAAATGGCGGAGACGACGTCGGTGCCCGACACGCCCGCCTTCTCGATGCACTCCTTGATCCCTTCGATCACGAGGTCGCGGTCCATGATCTCGCCCTCGACGATCGCTTCCGGCGGGAGCTTGGTGAGACCGAAGTGCGTGATCCTCGGCCTGCTTCCCGCGTGATCGATCTCTATGACCTTGATGAAGCTCGAACCGATGTCGAGCCCGACCGTCGAACCTTTTCTCTTGAGGAAGGGTAGAGAGATCATTATCGCACCAACCTTTTTCGGATCTCCTGCTTCAGCGACTCAATCGGTATCGCGTATATGTAAGAAAACGCAAACTGGCTGCCTGAAAACCTGTGGTCCTATCTCCTTGTTTCGCACAAACGCAACAAGCGTGCCAAAGGAGTCGCCGCCCGTGTGAATGCAATTTATGTAATTACCAGCGATTACGTTAATGCGAAGCACATCCTGCGAACAGCTCCCGATGAATTGCAAGATTCACGTGCAAAGTGAGAAATATTCAGAACCCGCCCAGATACCATGAAACGAGCCGGTTTCCCCACAAGAGGCAGACTGCGGCGGATGGAGCGAGAAACGAGCCGAACGCGACCGCGGCCCGCGCGCCCTTGCCCGCCCTGAGAAGCGTGATCCCGTACACCGCCCCCGCGAACGAGGCGATGAGAATAACGGGGACAACGAGCTTGATGCCGAGGAAGGCGCCGATCATCGCCATGAGCTTCACGTCCCCCCCGCCCATCCCTTCGGCCTTCCTCACGCCCTTGTAGATGAGACCGATAAGGTACAGGCTCCCGCCGCCCGCGAGCGCTCCGACGGCCGAGCCGGCGAGGGTGAGCGCCGGGTTCACGAGACTCCAGAGGAGACCGATCGCGATGAACGGAATGCTGATCCCGTCCGGGATGATCCTGAAATCCCAGTCGATGAGGGTCACCGCCGTGAGCGCCATGAGAAACGCAAAGGCGAACGCCGCGTTGAGCGTCGGGCCGAAGCCCCGGAGAGCGACGATGGCGAGCACGGCCCCCACGGCCTCGACGATCGGATATCGCGGCGAAATCCGCGCGCCGCAGCGGCGGCAGCGTCCCCGGAGCGCGAGGTAGCTCGCGACCGGAACGTTCTCGTACCAGGGAATCTTCGCGCGGCACTTCGGACAGAACGAACGGGGCTTCACGACAGAGAGATTCCGGGGAACGCGGTATATGATGACGTTCAGAAAGCTCCCCATCACGAACCCCAGGACGGCCGCCGTTACGTACAGAATCGCGTTCACTTCGTTCCCACCCCCCGGAAAGTGCCGGCCTTGAGCTTCGCGACATAGCGCTCGGCGAGCTCGCGGATGTAACGGTTGTCCGAGGTGCGCTCGATCTCCTCCCACATCGCGATGCTCGTCTCGACGTAGCCCGCCTTCGCCGCGACGAACGCAGCGAAACGCCGTGCCTGCGGTCCCGCGCCGGGCAGCTTCGAGGCCTCCTCGAAATGCGCGAGCGCCTTCGCATAGTCGCGCTCGTAGACGTACTCGAGGAATCCGGTCTCGAAGGGAAGAGACCAGTCCGTCGGGTTGTTTTTCGCCCCTTTTTCGAGGAACGCGATCCCCTGGTCGAAATGTCCGAGATCCTGGGCTATGATGAGCGAGCCGAACACGTATGCGAACACGAACTGCGGATCGAGATCCGTGATGACGTCGACGAGATGGGTGAAAAGGGCAAGGTCGTTCTCCCCGAGCTGGTAGCCGCCGTAGTACTGCACCATTCTGAACCAGAGCACGTCCGCGGCGAGATCATGATATCCGAGGGTCGCCTGTTCGATGAACCGGCCCGAGGGAAGGTAGAGCACCTCGAGACGATGTTTTCGCTGCGAGAGCCCCTCGGCGCCGCGCGAGGCGGCGAAAAGTGCAGCGAGAGATACGACGGCGACGGCAATCTCGACGCATTTCCGCTTCATCGGCGCTTCCTCACTTGAACTCGCGGCGCCTGAATATGAGGCACGCGAAGTAGATGACGACCGCCGAATATACGGCAGCGTAGAGCGTGGCGAGGAGGATGTCGGTCGCCCTGAAGGGCAGATCGTGCACGGCCTCGTGCCGGATGTTGAAGACCCGGAGGTTCGGAAGGAGGCAGTAGAACACGCCGGTCACGCCCTTCATTCCGGCGCCGCCGAACTTCGAGGCGAACACCTTGAGATCGCCGCTCATGCTCCCCGCGGCGAAGATGCAGAGCGTGAAAAACGAGGTGAGCACGGGAGTCGTGAAGGTGCTGAAGAGCATGACGACGGAGCAGATGACCATCGTTTCGAGGAGCGAGAGATACACCGAGGCGAAGACGGCCGGACGCACCGCGCCCGCGCCGAGCGCGACGGTCCCCGCGAGGACGGCGGTCATGACGGCGAAAACGAGGGCGACAGCCGCAACGACGCCGGCGAGCTTGCCGACGAGATAGGCCGTGCGGGACACGGGCCTCGTGAGCACGAGATAGATCGCCTTTCGATCGACCTCCTTGTGCACGAGCGTGCTCCCGAGGAATATCGCGACGAGTACCCCGATGATCGAGATCGCCGCGAGCCCGACGTCCATGACGATCTTTTCCTTCGCCCCTACGGCGAGCGGCGAAAGGAACACGGAGCTCCCCATGAGAATCACGCCGAAGAGAAGCGCCACCGCGAGGATCTTCTCCCGCACCGATTCCCTGAACGTATTGAGCGCGACCGCGAAAACCGTTCTCATCGCAAACCTCTAGAATCCCGTGAAAACGAGCGCGTCTTCATTCTTCTTGTCCCCGGTGCGGGGTCCCGGACGGGATATCTCCCGCATAAAGAGGTCTTCGAGCGAGGAGCGCTCGCCCGCGACCTCGAGAATCTCGGCGCCTTCCGCATAGAGGTGCTCGATGACGCGGCGCACGAAACGCCGCTCGCGCACGACGAGAAAAGCATCGACCCCCGTCTCGCGCTTCGATTCGATGTACTCCTCGATCCCCGAAAGCATGTCGACTCTCCAGCCCCTCGCCGTCACCTCGACCTTTCCCTCGCCGAGCCTCATGAGCTCGTCGAGACCGATGCACTTGACGATCGTGCCTTCGCGGATGATGCATATCCGGTCGCAGATCGCCTCCATGTCGGGGAGTATATGAGAGGAGAAGAAGATCGTTTTCCCGCGCTTTCTGTGTTCGACGAGAACGTCGCGCACCATCTTTCGCCCGATGGGATCGAGCCCGGAGAACGGCTCGTCGAGGATGAGAAGATCGGGGTCATGGAGAATCGCCTGCGCGAGCCCCGCGCGCTGGAGCATTCCCTTGGAGAAGGCTTTAAGTCTCTTCCCCCGGTGGGCGGCGAGATCGACCGTGTCGACCACCTTCGCGATTCGCCGAGGGAGCTCCGAGCGGCTCATGCCGCTCAGGGCGCCGCAAAAGGCGAGAAACTCGTCGAGCGAAAGATGCGGGTGGAAATAGGGCGTCTCGGGCAGGAAGCCCACGCGCGCCATCCCCCGCGGATCCCCTAC
>DATCCP010000123.1:0-18680 GCA_036511215.1 Candidatus Krumholzibacteriaceae bacterium | reverse complement strand
CCGCTTGCGTTGCCTCGACGGTGACGCTGCCGTGGACGCCCCTGGCTTCGACGGCGGCGCCTCCCCCGGCGCCGACCGGCGGCCGAAGCGTGTCGCCGGCATGCACGAGCGTGTCGGCGGCGCCGCTCCCTGCGGGCGGAGCCGATTCCGGAGACGTGGCTGTTTTCTCGAGCTCGGCCATGAGCGGGCTTCCCGTCGAGAAGGAGGCCTTCGATTTTTCCGCGAAACCGTCCATCATGAAAAGATCGAGTCCCCCCGAGTTGAACGCACTGTAGACAAGGCGATCCTTCGCGTCCGAGTATGAAAACGAGAATATCCCTCCCAAGAGATCGGTGAACCGGTAGTAGCTGCCGACCTCGAGGCTGCCCCTGTAGAGGTTCGTGACGCCGCTTTCGTCCGACGTGAAAAGGAGCTCCTTCCCGCCGGCGAGGACGACCGGGTTGTCGTCATTCCCGGGGGTGCGGATGACGAGCGCCTTTTCCCCCGACGAGACGTCGACGCTCCAGATGTCGCTGTCGACCTTGTGCACGTTCTCGGAATTCGTATAGTCGATGCCCGTGAGCCTCACGACCCCCGCGCTGTCGGGCTGAAACAGGGGCTGGACCGCCGGCGCATCGAGACGTCCGTACGCGAGCCTCGTCCCGTCCGGATACCACGAGGGATTCTCTTCGTCCTCGAGGTCGTCCGTGAGCCTCGTGAGCTTCGCGTTCGCGAGATCGTACATGTAGAGATCGGTCCGGCCCCGCACGACACCAACGAGCGCGATTCTTCCGCCCGACGGAGACCACGCGGGACTCTGGAAGAAATCGAGCGGCAGAGCGATTTCGTTGACGATCTTGCCGCCGGGCACCTTCATGATGAAGAGCCGGTCATAGCCGTTCGACTTGGCCACGAACGCGATGCGCGTTCCATCCGGGCTGTACGCGAGGCTCGAGACCATGCTTCTGATGGATTCGAACCTCGACGACATCATGCCCGAGATAAGCCGCTTCTCGACGTGCCCCGTGACGGCGTTCATCAGATAAATACCGTCGAGCCCCTTGAGGTCGGAAAAGTATACGATGTACTCGCCGTCCGGCGAGAAGGCGGGCTTCGTGTTCATCCCGTTGTGTTTTTTCATGTGGTCGGTGAGCCGCCGCCCGTACGCCTCGGGCTCCTTCTTGTCCGCATAGAACGGCCAGTAGCGTCTTCGCATCGCCTTCTTCCAGTCGCGGCTCAGCTCCTCGGACGACAGCCCGAGCGAGCTCTGGAGGGCCATATTGACCGAACCCCGCTGATTGCGCATGGCGTCCATGATCTCGATCGTCTTGCCCGGGCCGTATGTCTCGCTCAGATAGAATATCGCCGCCTGCCCCGACTTGTAGGCCATGTAGCCGCCCGTATAGTCGAGATCCGAGAGATAGTCGAAGACGGCCGCATCCCGCATGAACATCTCGGCGCCCCGGTCGTATCCGATCGAGTAGTATTCGGCGAGACCCTCCATGAACCACAGCGGGACCGGAAAGAGGAGATTCCTGGAGAACACGGACCGCAAGAGGGTGCCATAGATGATGTCAAAGCTGAAAATGTGCACAAGCTCATGCACGGTCGTGTGAACGTAGTCCACGTCCGAGCCGCCGAAGTGGAGCACGATGCGCTTGCGTATCGGCTCCGAAAAGGCCTCAACCCCCTCGGGGATGAGCTCCTCGGTCACGTTCGTCTGCTGGAAATCGGAGAGGCTCCCGTAGACGATGACGGGGATGCGCCATGCGACATGATGGGAGAAATCGTTCGAGAGCTTGTTGTACCCGTACTCGAGTATGACTCCCGTGCGCGCGGCGAGATCGCGATAGCCTTCGGGGAAGTTGATGTCGAAATGCGGTGTTTTGAGAACGAGCCAGGTAAATTGCCTGTACTGGACCTTGTTCTTGCCGAAATAATCGGTCTGGGCGCCCACGGGCGCGGCGATCGCACAGAGGAGCGCCGCCAGAAGCGCACCCCGTGCCGCCGTCAATAATCTCGTCCGCCTCACCATTGAACACCTCTCACGGGCCACACACGCATGAGCGTACCATTAGTAAATTCGCGCATCCGAGAGGCGACCGCAAGCCTTTTTCGCACTAGAATTCCCACCGGAGCTTCAGGTTGACGTTGATCTCGTCGGAGGTTCGCGGACTGTTGCCCTGAATCGCCGTTTCGGAGTACCGTATCACCTGCGAGCGAAGAATAAAGAGGTTGCTGATCCGGTACTCGACCTCGATCTCGCGGGCCGAGGATATCGATAGCCCCTGCTTGTACTTCACGTAGAGACCCTGCGACAGGTACTTTCCGACTGCGATCCTCGTATCCTTGTAATCCTCCGTGCCGGGCCCGGTAGTTACGCCGGGCACGGTACTTGTGCTGGGCCCGGTTTCGAGCTCGATCGTGACACCCGCCATCTGGGAATTGAGCACACGTTCGAGATAGTTCGCGGCGAGGCTCTGGGCCGTGCTGCGGGCGGCCCAACCCGTCTGTGCCCCTTCCGCCGTGACGATGCCTCCGCCGAGCATCTTCCAGATATCGGTCTCGCTGTACCCCGGATCCTGATGGCGGAGCGTGAGGCGCGGCTGCAGGTCGTCCTGATGCCATTGGAGTGTGAGGTAGATCGTTCTCCCTTCCGCGTCTTTCGTTTCCGCTTCGACGTCGACGACGGGACGGAAGCTGCCGGCGGTGACGAACTCAAGCTTGCCCGAGGTGATAGTGAACTTGTTGTTGTAGACGATGTACCAGCCGCGCACGATATTGATCTCGCCGCGCAGGTATGTTCCCTTCGCGTCATGATAGAGCGTCACGTTTCCCTGGAGCTCGACTCTCGCATCCGGCGTTCGGATCCACGTGTTGCCCGGTATCTTGAGATCGATCGCCGCAAGCCACGACGGCTCTTCGACGGCGCCCTCTTCCTGGGTCGAGGAGAAGCTGCCGAGATCGTAGTAAAGCTCGCCTTCCCGCACCACGCATGAGCCCGTGAGAATGGGGAGCGCCTTCCCGCCTTCGACCTTCGTTCCCACGTTCAGCGTTCCGTTCACAATCGCGAGTATGTTCGGAAGGCTCGCGAGAAGGAATTCATTCGCGTTCAACGTGATGTGATACTCCAGCGGTTTCCATCCCCTGAGACTTACCCGGCCGGTGCAGTTGAACGTCCCCTTCTTCCCCTCGCGCCCCGAGAGCCCCGCGATCGTCACGAGCGAATCCTCCAGGAGCACCGATGCGTTGACCTGAGTGTACTTCTCCTCCATGCCTGAAATCCTGAAGCTCGCGTTCGTCAACCGGAGGCTGCCCGTGAGGTGCGGCGATGCGACGGTGCCGGTCACCTTGATCTGGCCGGAGTAGCGCCCCGCCCCCTCGGCGACGAGATCGGTCACCGCGGAAAGCTCGGCCAGATCCCCCTCGGGCAGGTTGATCTCGAATGAGAGGCCGCGGGCGCGATCGAGCGAGTAGAGAAATCGTTCGCGTACGAGCGGCACGGCGCCGTGGAAGGAGCCCTCATGCCCCGGCGAGGCGTGGAGCGTTCCCTCGACCGTAAGCTCGTCGCGATCGACCTTCACGTCGCAATCGACCGAGGGAATCGTGAACGACGTAACGGCAAGGTTGTTGATGCGGCCCTTGAAGGAGACGAACGGATGCGCGAGAGAATCCGTGAGCGCCAGCGTTCCGCTCAGCCTTCCGCCGGAAAACACCCGGATCCCGGCAAGCGAAAGGAGCGGCACGAGGTCGAGGTTGCGGCACGAGGATCGGACAACGACGCTCGCGTTTCTGAGCGCGGCAGCGGGATGTCGTCCCGCCTCGCGAAGCGGCATGCCGGATACCTCCCCTGCGAGGCTCAGCGAGCCCGAAGGAGACGCGACGAGAAGGGAATCGATCGCGTAGCGACCGTTCGCATAGTCGGCCTTCATCCGAAGCGTATCGATGACGAAGGTGTCGATGCGGCCGCCCTCGACCGCCATGTCGATGCCGAGGCCCGGATCGAGGTACGAGCCCGAAAAGAGAATGGTGCCGCGGGCCAGCCCCCCGAACGGCGTCTTCACGAGCCCCGCGCGATTCAGGAGATCGAGCCCCAGATGATCGAAGGCGAAGCGCCCACTGACCGATTTTGACTTGAGGCCGACGGCGCCGTCCATGAATACGGCCCCCGCCTTCGAATGAAACTGAATGTCGTCGAAACGCACGGCGGTGTCCCCGACATGCACCGCGAAGGCACCGCCGCCGATCCACGTTTCACCGAGCGCTTCGAGAGCGCATTCCTTGACGAGCACCGTCGCCCCTTTCCCCTCGAGGTGCACATCGGCCGATGCGCCGACCTTCAAATCATCCCGTGAGAGGACGAGTCTCTTGATGTTCGTCACGCGGTCCTGGTACGCGAGGGACAGCGACATCCCGGTGAATCGCACCGGGCCGATCCGGCAGCCGGGTCCGTCGAGGTCGAAGAGCACCGTATAGTCCGAATCCCGCGGGGAGTTTTTCGTGATCGCGAGCTTGACCTCCCCCTCGGGAACGAGCGAACCGTAGTAGACGAGATTGCTGCAGGTTCCGTTCATGCCCAGATCCCACCTGCCGAGCGTGCCCTCCCACTTCCCGGCGAGCCGCGCGTCGCCCCGGTAGTCCTTGATCTTGAAATACGGAAAGATCGTATCCCGCGCCGCGCACTCGAGGTTGAAAACAAAGGAAACTGCCGTGCCTCCCGCGACTGTCCCCCGGCAGCTCACCGTGTGCGTCGGAGACGCAAGAGCCGCATCTTCGATGGTGAGCGTGTCGTTCACGTAGGAGCCGTGGGCGACCCCCGACGTGAAGGGAAATCCCAGATAATCCCCCTCACCCAGATCGAGTGCGAACGAGAGCCGCTCGTCCAGGACGCGATAGCTCAGTTCTGCGGCTCCGTTGAATCTCGTTTCGGGGAGCTTCTTCTTCAGCTTCGGTGCAAATCCCTTGCTCAAATCCAGCCCGCGCACGGCGAGATCGAGGCTCAAAAGGTTCGGCGTTTTGAGCTGGTAACTCCCTTTTCCGTCGACATGGGCGCCGTTGAGGACCCCCCCGAGGCTGTCGAGACGGATAACGTTCCCATCCCTGAGGAAGTTGACCCGGAAATCGCTCAACGCGTAGCCGGAAAGAACGCCGCTCATGGTTCCCGCGAACCGGAAGTGTTCAGGCCTCCCCTTCGCGGTGATTGTGCCCTTGATTTCCCCCACGTGTGCCGTTTTGATCCTGAGAATGCGCGTTATCTCTCCAATCTCGACCGGATCGACGTCGACGGTGAGATCAAAAAGCCGCGTCGATGGAACGATCAGACCGCTCGCCGTGAATGCCGATTCGTCGAGCGCTACGGCGAGGCTGTCGAGCATGATCCGCATGGCGGGGGCCGCTCCGGCGTCCTTCGCCTTCACGTCGGTGAGGAACGCAACTTTTCCCTTGAGCCGCCGGAGGATCAGGCCCCGCTCCCCGTTTTCGGTGGAGCCCATCTCGATCGCGATATGAACCTCCGTGCCGCCGCTTCTGGCGGAACCGGCGAGGTTCACGCGGGAGAATGCCTCCGAATAATCCCGTCCCCGGACGATCACCTGCCCGTCCACCAGGGAAAAGCGCCCGATCTCGAGAGCGGGCAGGGACCCCTTCTTCCCGCCTGCACCCGGCAGAACAAACGCGCCCGTCGAATCCGTCTCGAGACGCAGAATCGGCTTGATCAGCGAAACGGTCTTGAATCTCCTGGGCTGCCCTATGAGCCCCACAAGATCGTACGTGACGGAGACCTCATCGGCGCGGAAGATATCGAACGGCTCGCCGCGGCCCCGGTAATGGACCTTGATGCCCTTGAAGGTCACCTCCCCGAACATGCCCCCCTCGACCTTGTCGGCGCTTATGGAGAACGTCGTCCCCGCGAGAAAATGCTCCGAGACGAGCCTCCCGGCGACGCGCGCGAAGAAGTCCGTCCTCAAACCGAAAAAGACGGCCGAAAAAAGAGCAAGAACAATTGCGAGCGCGATCGCAATCCCAATCAGATGTCGAATCCTTCTTGTGCCCTTCCTGTTCACGTCCGTCTCCCCGGAGCGCCGCTCAGAATATCTGCCCCAGGCTGATGTGTATCCGGTACTCGTAATCCATGTCCGCGGTTCTCTTCAGCGGAAAACCGACATCGAAGCGGAGCGGGCCAACCGGTGTGTAGTAACGTAATCCGAAGCCCGCGCCGTACATGAAGTCCTGACGCGTCACGTCGCTCGCGGGGGCGGAGAATCTGAAATCCTTCGGGTGAATCTCGTCGAAGCTGTCCCACACGGCGCCCCCGTCGAGAAAGAGCGCGGCTCCGAAATGGAACCGCGACAAGTACGGAATCGGAAACCTGAGCTCCGCGTTCGTGAGTAAAAGGATTCTCCCCCCGGCGGGCTCGAGTGTCGGGCCGAGCGGCCCGAGTGAATTCTCGTTGAACCCCCGCACCGAGTTTCCGCCTCCCGCGAAAAAACGGTTCTCGATCGGGACACCCCCGGTCTGGCGCGACTCGCCGAACGCTTCCGCGTAGCCGCCCTGGAGCCGGTAGGCGAACACGCTTCCCCCCCCGACCCGCAGATACCGCCGCACCGACCCCGAGAGAGAATAGTAGTTCTCGTCGCCCCCGAGGAACCCTCCGGCAAAACGCCCCTCGCCGGTGAAGTACGTTCCCTGCTGCGGGTTGAAATAGAAGTCCCTCGTATCGCGGGAGAACTTCGCATCGAGCGCGCGGCTCCGGGAGTGCGACTGCTCCTTCAAGACCTCGAGACGCTCGATCCGCTCGAGCGAATAACCGAAGAGGATCGACGTCTGCCGCGAGAAGCGGCGTGAGAGATTCGTCGTGAAGCCGAGATCCTTGATGATGATCGGATCAACCGTCGCATCCCGCTCATAGAACGCGCCGAGCGCGAAGGTATTCCATGTCCCGACGATGTGGGGGAATCTGAGCTCCCCCTCGTGCCGCATGTACTTGCTCCTGAAATCGATCTTCGAGAGCGAAAACTGGTTGTTCGGAAAAAGCTGGAACGCATACGACGATTTCAACGAGAAAACCTTGCCGGTGCCGAAGATGTTCCGCTGCCCCCATTCCCCCGTGAGGCTGTTCCCGTACACGTTCCCGACGCCGATTCCGGTTTCGATGTATCCCATTTTCCGCTCGCGCACCCGCACGTCGAGATCGACCACGCGAGCAGCGAGATTGATCGAATCGGGTACGATATCGACCGAGTTGAAGTACCCCGTGTCGTACAGATTCTGCGTGCTCTCGAGCATCTTTTTCGTCCCGAAGATCTCCCCCCGCTTGAAGGTCAGCTCGCGCCGCACGAAATCCTCGCGGACCGTGCGCCTGCCCGACACGCGCGTGTCGCGGATGCGGAGCGGAGCGCCCGGTGTGATCGTCCAGTCGATGTCGACCTTGGTCGAATCGGTATGCACGTCGCGGCCGATCTGCGCGCCGAGGTAGCCGCGATCGAAGAACTTGCTCAGCAGCGTGTAACGATCGATTGCGAGGAGGTTCGGGTTGTAGGGCGCCCCTTCGACGAGCTTCAATCCCTTTACGAGGTCCTGAGCGCCGATGAGGTTCTGACCGCCGAAACGGAGAGAGCGCACGGTGACCTGCGGCCCTTCGCTCACCGTGAGACGGATAGCCACCCAATTGGATTTCTCATTGGCCTCGACCGACATCGCCACCTTCGTCTCGAAGAACCCGTTCGTTCGATAGAACGCGATGATGGATTCGATGTCCCGGCGGAGAAAATCGCGCCGGTACTTGGGCTGCCGGAAGATCCGGTAGAAACGCGACTCTTTCGTGCTCATGTGCTTCTTGAGCGTCGATCCACTGAAGCTGCGGTTTCCGATAATCTCGATCCGTTTCACGGTGGGGAGCTTGACGTCGCCGAAATCGGCCGCCGGGACAGACGAGGCACCGAGGAGCACGGCAAGGCACACGGCGGCAAACCATGCGACGAGCGCGGCCCGTATCCCGGCGTTGAAACGCATATTATTTGACAACGATGCTCCCGGCATGTACCTTCGTCGTACGGTGAAGGTCATGGCACGGGCGTACAAACGCGAAAATAAAGAAGTCACCCCCGGCTCTGGAACCGCCCTAGGGTCCCATCGCGCCGCGCTTCCGTTGCGCGCTCCATGGTTGGCCGCGCTCGCCCTCCTCGTCATATGTTCCTGCCAGAGCCCCGACCCCGTCACGAAGGAAAAGGGGAGAACGTTGACTCCCGACGAGCGCTACCTCGTTGATTATTATATGAAAATACTCGAATTCGAGAAGTATCTCCACGATAATCCTGGCTCCCGGGATGAGAAAAGATCGGAGCTCGAGAAGGGCTTCGACAGAGAGCGCATACGGAGAACGCTCGCCGAGCTTGAGAAAAGACCCGAACGATGGCTCGCAATCTATAACAGAATAAACGAATTACAGCTTCGCATCCTCCAGAACCAGCCTACCGGACAATATTGAAGATATCGACCGATAGAATAAATACCATGAGCACGACGAGAATGATGAACCCCGCCTGCATGAGCACCTGCTGAACCCTGCGCCCGATCGGGCGTCTCGTAACCGTCTCGATGAGACCGAGAACGAAATGCCCGCCGTCGAACGGAAGTATCGGCAGCAGATTGAATATCGCCAGGTTGAGCGAGAAAAACGCGAGGAAGTAGATGAGGTAGCTGAAGCCCCACCGGATCATGTCTCCCGCCATGATCCCCACGCGCAGCGGCCCGCCGATCGCCCGTATCGTCGCATGGCCGCTGAAGAGCTTTCCGAGAAAACCGATGATCGCCATGAAGAGACCCGCGAACGCGCGCGATCCGTAGACGACGGCCTCGCCGAATGATATCCGGACCCTCTCATAATACGGGCTGATGCCGATCTGACCGACTTTCACGACGTCGAGGCGTTTTCCCTCTGAGGCCGCTTCGCCGGCGGCGGGCGTAATCACGGCCGAACGTACGACGCCGCGGTCTTCCCACGTGAACTTCATGGGAACGCCGGGTCTCGGGAGAATCCGGTCCTCGAGATCGGAGTACTTCGTCAGCGTCGTGTCGTTGATGGACAGAACGGTTGCTCCCGAACGAAGACCGGCCCGTTCCGCGGGGCTCTGCTTCTTGACGTCGCCGATGCGCGCCGGCAGATATGAAATGATCCCGATGCGCCAGGCGCGGCTCGGGGCATCGTACGTCGGCGCGATATCGACCGACACCGTATCGGCGCCGCGGAGAATAGTGTAGCGCGACGCCCCGGCCTTCTTGTCGGCTAAGAGCTTCTCGATCTGTCCCCAGTACATGAGGCGCTCCCCGTTGATCGCGAGAATCATATCCCCGTTCCGGAGCCCGGCGGCCTCGGCGGGGCTTCCCTTGGCGACTTCCTGAATTGCGGTGCTCGGATTCACGTACACACCCTCGATGTAGAGACTGAAGATGTATACAAAGAGCGCGAGCGCGAAATTCATTGCGGGGCCGGCAAGCACGACCGACATCCTCTGCCACGGCGCCTTGTTCCGGTACATGCGCCCGGGAGGCACGTCGAGCTCGGCCGGCACCTCCGGGGCTCCGCGTTCCCCTTCGGCCATCTCGCCGGCAAACTTGACGTAGCCCCCGAACGGCAACGCGCTGATCGCGTACTCCGTCTCCCCCACCTTCTTGCGCAGGAGCTTCGGCCCGAATCCGAACGAGAAGGTCACGACGTAGATACGGTTCAGCTTGGCGACCACGAAATGGCCGAACTCATGCACGAAGACGACCACGCTCAGCACGAAAAAAAACGCCGCAAAGGTCAGTAGCATGCGCCCTCCATCATCTCACGGAAGCTTCACGGTGCCGCCTCGCGAGGAATTCCCTCGTCCAGCGGTCAGCGGCAAGAACGTCATCAATCGTCTCGATCGCCCGGATCTCATGGGCGCCGAGGGCCTCCTCGATCCAGGAAACGATCGAGAGAAAGCCGATCCTTCCCGCGAGAAAGGCCTCAACGGCGACCTCGTCGGCGGCGTTGAGCACGGCGGGAGCGGTCCCGCCCCGCTCGGCGGCCGCGAGCGCGAGGGAAAACGCGGGATACTCGTCGCGCTCGAGCGGCGTGAACTCGAGCCGCCCGAGCTCGTCGAGACCGAGGGCGCTCCACGGGAACTCCCTGACCTCGGGATAGTAGAGCGCGCTCATGATCGGGAGCTTCATGTCCGCAGGAGCGAGATGCGCGATGAGAGAGCCGTCGCGAAGCCGCACGAGCGAGTGAACGATCGACTGCGGATGGACGACGACCTTGATCGCGCTGTAGGGAAACCGGAAGAGCCAGTGTGCCTCGATCACCTCGAGCCCTTTGTTAAGAAGATTCGCCGAATCGACCGTTACCTTGGGTCCCATCCTCCATGTCGGATGATCGAGCACCTCCGCGACGGTGACGCCGGCGAGATCCGCCGTGCGCCTCCCGCAGAACGGTCCGCCCGACGCCGTAAGGATGATCTCGACCGTTTCATCCCGGTACGCGCGCAAACAGCGGGAAAGCGAGAAATGCTCGCTGTCGATCGGAATGAGGCGGGCCGGATCGCCCGCGACAAACCGGGAGACGAGCTCTCCCGCCGCAACGAGCGTCTCCTTGTTCGCGAGCGCCACCGTGCACCCGAACTCGAGCGCCGCGATCGTCGGAACGAGCCCCGAGATCCCGACGAGCGCGTTGATGACGAGATCCGGCTTCGTCTCGCGGATGAGCGCGTCGATCCCTTCCTCTCCAAAACCGGCCGAGCGTCCTCCGCATAAACCGTTCGCACGCACGAGAGCGTCCACGGCGGCGCCGTCCCGCAAGGAGAACCGGGCCTCGGGGAAAAGCTCGAGCTGGCGGGCAAGCTCCTCCAGGTTGTTCCCCGCGGCGAGCCCGACGACCGCGAACTCCCCCCGCGCGCGCTCCAGGATCTCGAGGGCCGATCTTCCGATCGAACCCGTGGAACCGAGTATAACGATTCTTTTCATCATGCGAAGATCACGTACTTCAGGAAGTAATAGATCAGCGGCGCCGTGAACAAAAGCGAATCGAACCGATCGAGCACACCGCCGTGACCCGGAATCGTCTTCGAGGAATCCTTGATTCTCACGTCGCGCTTGATCATGGATTCGCAAAGGTCGCCGAGCTGTCCGACGATCGAAGCGACGACGCCGAGACCGACGGCCTCGACGGGTGTGATGTACGGGGCGATGGTGGCGCGCGCGACGAAAATGCCGATGATCGAGCACAGCACCCCGCCGAGCGCGCCCTCGACGGTCTTGCCCGGAGAGATGCTCGGAACGATCTGATGCCTTCCGAACCAGCTCCCGATGAAATAGGCTCCCGTATCGTAGCACCAGGTGAGCGCGAACGTCACGATCACGAACGAGAAGCCGAGAGAGTAGTCGAGCCCCTTGAGATGCGGAAGCTCTCTCAAGAGGATCAGATGGCTGCCCAGCCAGGCGACATAGAAGACACCGAACACGGTGACGGAGATATGGTACACGGCGAGCCCCTTTTCCTTGCGCGCGAGCTCGAGCACCATAATGGCCATGAAGATCACGCTCATGAGCAGGTTCGCGTAGACTCCCTGCTGAAAAAACAGGTACCACGACAGCACGAGCCCGCTCAGAATTCCCATCGTCTTGTACGGCTTGAGCCCCTTCGCCTCCATCATCTTGTAGAACTCCCAGAGGCCGATGAGGATCATGATGTCGATGAGGCCGAGATAATAGTAGCCCCCCCGCCGCGCGATGATGACGAGGCACGGAATGAAAATGATGGCGGCGAGGAAGCGTTTGGCGACCGAATCGGGCTTCCGCGGGGCCGAGGCGCCTCCGTGCTGCCCCACCGCCGCCGGCCGTTCACTCGACGTCGTCATCGGACCCCTCCTTGAGCTCTCCGAATCGTCGTTCCCTGCCGAGATACTCGCGAATCGCGCCGATGAGATGCTTCTCCCTGAAATCGGGCCACAGCGTGTCGATCACGACGATCTCGGTATACGCGAGCTGCCAGAGAAAGAAATTGCTGATCCGCATTTCCCCGCTCGTCCGGATCAGGAGGTCGGGGTCCGGCAGTGCGGGGTCGTACAGGAAGCGGCGGAACGTTGTTTCGTCGATGCCGGAAACGTCGAGGGTTCCCTCCCGCGACGCCCCGGCGATCGCGCGCGCAGCATCGACGATCTCCGCGCGGCCGCTGTAGCTCAGACAGAGATTGAGGATCATCCCCGTGTTGATCGAAAGCTTCTCGATCGTCTCCTCGAGGGTCTCACGCGTTCCGCGCGGAAGCATCTCGAGCCTCCCGATGGCGCGCAGACGGATGTTGTTCTCCTTCAGCTCGAGATACTCGGAATGGAGCACTTCGCGGAGGAATCGCATGAGGCCTCCCACCTCGAGACGGGGCCGCTTCCAGTTCTCGAGCGAGAAGGTGTAGAGCGAGAGCGCCGAGAGACCGAGCCTGGAGGAGGCCCTGATCGCCGCGCGCACCGATTCCGTTCCCGCGCGGTGCCCCGCGAGCCGCGGGAGGCGGCGCTTCTTCGCCCACCTTCCGTTCCCGTCCATGATGATGGCGACATGGCGCGGAAGGGCGGGATGCGCCTTGAGCTCTTCGATCGCGCTGTCAACGGAATCGTTCATCGCGTCCTGTTCCTCGTTGAGGCGGCGCTCCGCCTAGACCTCCAGTATCTCTTTCTCCTTCGCCGTGAAGACCTTGTCGATCTCGACGGTCTTCCGATCGGTGAGATCCTGGATCTCCTTCTGGCTCCGGTGAAGGTCGTCCTCGGTGATCGCATGCTCCTTCTCGAGCTTCTTGAGCTTCTCGATCGCGTCGCGGCGAACGTTCCGGATCGCGACCTTCGACTCTTCCACCATGTGCTTCACGGCCTTCACGAGCTCGCGGCGCCGCTCCTCGGTGAGCGGGGGGAGCGGAATGCGTATGAACGTGCCGTCGCTCTGCGGGTTGAGCCCGAGGTTCGACGTCTGGATCGCCTTGACGATCTCCCCGACGAGGGGCTTTTCCCACGGCTGCACCGTGATGAGCTTCGGGTCCGATACGGCGACGTTCGCGACCTGCTTGAGGGGTACCTTGGCGCCGTAGTAATCGATCTTGATCCCGTCGAGCAGCGCCGGCGTCGCCTTGCCCGTCCGAATCGTCGCAAGCTCCGACTCGGTTTTCTCGATCGTGGTCTTCATATGTTTCTCGGCCGTTTGAAAGATCTCCTTCGCATCCATCAGTGCCGACCTCCTCACTTGACAATGGTCCCGAGACGTTTCCCTTCCAGTACGCGCGTCAGATTGCCCTTTTTGAGAATATTGAACACGACGATCGGGATGCCGTTTTCCCTGCAGAGCGCGACCGCCGTTGCGTCCATGACACGAAGGTCGTTCTTGAGCACGTCGATGTAGCTCAGGCTCCTGATCATCTTCGCCGCGGGATCCATCACCGGATCGCACGTGTAGATCCCGTCGACCTTCGTTCCCTTGAGGAGTACGTCCGCATTCATCTCGACCGCCCTGAGCGCGGCCGCCGTATCGGTCGTGAAGTAGGGGTTGCCCGTGCCGCCGGCGAGGATCACGAGCCGGCCGTTCTCGAGATGATCGAGCGCCTGCCGCCTGATATAGGGCTCGGCAAACTGCTCCATCGTGATGGCGGTCATGACGTGCGCCTCTACCCCCGCGTGTTCGAGCGCCGCCTGGAGAGCGAGCGCGTTGATGATCGTCCCGAGCATCCCCATGCAATCCGCCGCCACCCGGTCGACCCCTTTCTCGCTCGCCTTGTAGCCGCGGAGGATGTTGCCCCCGCCGACGACGACCGCGATCTCGCTCCCGGCGTCCACTGCCTCCCGGAGCTCAGCGGCGAAATTCGCGACCCGGCCGAAATCGATGCTCGAATGGGCGCCGCCGAGAACCTCGCCGCTCACCTTGAGCAGGAGCCTCTTGAACCTGAGCTTTCGTTTCACGAGTCGCTCCTTCCCGCCGTGCATGCCGCGCCGCTCACAGTGGAAACGGCGCGGGGAATCGTATCCCCCCGCAAAAAGGCGCAGGAGAAAACCACCCTGCGCCCTCGTCTTCATGGCCTTGACCCGCGTCTCCACACGCCTTGGATTTCAGCTCAAATCCTCCCCCAGTTGAAAACGGCAGAAACGCCGTACGACGATGTTTTCACCCAACTTGGCGATGCCCGCCGTCACGATCTGAGCGACGTTCTCCTGATCATTCTTGATGTAGGGCTGATCGAGGAGACAGGCCTCATGATAGAACTTCTCGAGTTTCCCTTCAACTATTTTGTCGACCACGGCGGCGGGCTTTCCCGACGTCGCCGCCTGCTTCGCGAAGATTTCCCGTTCGCGCTCGATGATCTCTTTCGATATGTCCTCGCGGCAGACGACGAGCGGCGCTGCAGCCGCGATCTGCATCGTCAGTTCCTTGCCGAGGGTCTGGAAATCGGCGGTTCGCGCGACGAAATCCGTCTCACAGTTGAGCTCGAGCATGACGCCGATCTTCGCGCCCGGATGGATATACGAGAACACGCATCCTTCCTTGGTCACTTTCCCGGCCCGCTTGGCGGCCTGGGACAGCCCCTTCTCCCGCAGAATCGTTATCGCTTTCTGGAAATCGCCGCACGCGTCCTGGAGCGCCCGCTTGCAGTCCATCATGCCGGCGCCCGTCTTCCCACGCAGATCCATGACTACTTTCGGTGTTATTTCCATTCGCTATCCTCCACTGTGCCGTGCCATACGGGACGGGCGTCTCAGCGCCCGGTCTCCTGATCCTCGATATCGACGTCGGCGCCGGTCTTCTTCGACGGGTGCCGCTTCGCGTCCTTCGATTCCGGGGCCTGCTCGGCCTTTTCCGGCCTCTCGGTCTTCTTCGCCTTGTCCTCGAGGAATTCCTTGTTCTTGAGATACTTGCCCCTGCCCTCGATGACGGCGTCCGCGAGGACGCGGGTGAAGAGCTTTATCGATCTGATTGCGTCGTCGTTCGCGGGCACGGCGATATCGACCTCCTCGGGATCACAATTCGTGTCGACGAGGCCGATGATCGTGAGACCGAGTTTGCGCCCTTCCTGAACCGCGATCTCTTCCTTCTTCGTATCGACGACAATAAGGCATGCCGGGATGCTCGTCATTCCCCGTATTCCCGACAGAACCTTGAGGAGCTTCGCCCTCTGCTTCTCGACGCGGAGCTTTTCCTTCTTCGAGAGCTGATTGATCCTGCCGTCCTTTTCCATCGCTTCGAGATTGTCGAGACGCTCCATGCTCAGCTTGATGGTCCTGAAGTTCGTGAGGATGCCGCCGAGCCATCGCTCGTTCACGTAGTACATCCCGGAACGCGTCGCATCCTCCTGAATGCTCTCCTTCGCCTGCCGCTTCGTGCCGACGAATATGACCATCTTGCCCTCCCCCGCTTTCGCCTCGACGGCCCGGTACGCCTTCTCGAGCTGCTCCATCGTGCTGCGGAGGTCGATGATATAGATCCCGTTTTGTTCCTTATAGATGTAGGGCTTCATCTTGGGGTCTCAGCGTCTCGTCTGGTGCCCAAAATGAACGCCTGCTTCAAGCATGTCCTGGATTGTGACGTTCAACGCGTAGCCTCCTTCGGTTGTGCCGCCATCCCTCTCGCGCCGGCCCCATCCCGCCGGGGGGACACCCGGGGCCGTTACAAGGAATGTGTGAATTCGTACCGGTACTATCTCTTCGAGAACTGGAACTTTCTCCTGGCCCCCGCCTGCCCGTACTTCTTCCGTTCCTTCTCGCGCGGGTCTCTCGTGAGGAAGCCGCCCACCTTGAGAACCTTCTTCTGGGTTTCGTCATGCATCATGATCGCCCTCGAGATTCCGAGGCGAAGCGCCCCTGCCTGTCCCGCAACGCCGCCGCCTTTCACCGTCGCCATGATGTCATATTTCGCGACGCTGTTCGTGACGACGAGCGGTTGCTTGACAACCATGGAGAGACTTTCGCGATGGAGATACTCGTCGAGATCGCGCCCGTTGATCGTGATCTTGCCTCCGCCGAGGGACAGGAACACGCGGGCGACCGAGGATTTCCTCCTTCCGACTGCGTGAAACATCTCCTTTGCCAATCTGTCACCTCCTCTCGCGGCCTGTTGCAGCCACCCCGACGCCCCGCTCGCGCGAGACGTCCGCGACCGGCTAGATTTCGAGAGCCTGGGGCTTCTGAGCGTCGTGCGGATGCTCGGGCCCCGAATAGACTTTGAGCTTCTTGAGGAGCCGTCTTCCGAGGCGGTTGTGGGGCAGCATCCCCTTGACCGCGTGCAGGATCACGAACTCGGGATTCTTGGCGATTGCGGTCTTGAACGACGTAAACCGAAGACCGCCCGGATACCCCGTGTAGCGCCAGTACTCCTTCATCTCCCGCTTTTTCCCGGACAGGGATACGTTCGAGGCGTTCACGACGACCACGAAATCCCCGTGGTCCATGAAGGGGACGAAACCGACCTTCCCCTTGCCCCGCAGGACCTGGGCAACCTTGGAGGCGAGCCTGCCGAGAGGCTTTCCGGTCGCGTCCACGACATACCAGTCCCTGCGGATCTCGCTCGCTTTTAGAATCGTCGTCTTCTGCATTATCTTCCTCCACGAGGCATATCTGTACCTTCTCGCGATTCTCCCGCGAAACAACAAAATATATACGCGACAACTAATTATGTCAAGCGCCATTCCTGCGGTGCGCGGAAGGTCTCTCTCCGCGCGTCCCGTGAGGCCGCCCGTCTCGAGGCGATCGAAAAGCCCGGCTGCCGAGCCTTCTCAAGACTCAACAGCCGGGCTTCAAAGAACCCGATCTACTCAAAAGAGACTGGGGCTACCGCAGGAGAATCATCTTGTTCGAGAGCCTCTCCTTGCCCGCTGTGATCACGGAGAAATACACTCCCGACGGCATTGCACTGCCCCGGGAATCGAGCCCCGACCAAATGCCGGCGTGCTGTCCCGCTTCCTGTCTCTCGCGATCGACGAGTGTAGCAACGAGTCGACCGGATGCATCATAGATCGAGAGCGTCACCTCGCACGGCGCGGGGAGATAGTACCGCAGGGTAGTCGTCGGATTAAAGGGATTCGGCGCATTCTGGAAAAGGGCGAGGGGCCCGACCGGTACGGCCACGGCATCCGTTTCGAAGAGGGTTCGCCTGGCGCCGCTCTCCGTGACGTCCACGCGGTAGCGCACGATAGAGCCGGGTATGCACCGCAGATCGGCGAAGGAATAGGCCTTCCCGTTCGATTCGATGGTGGCGGAGATCTCCTCGAATCCCTCGGGGCCCGCGCTCGATCGAAGCACGTCGAATGTCAAGCCGGCCACTGGCTCCGAGAGCTCCCACCCGACGCGAACGACCGATTCCTCGACTCTTGCGCTGAACGAAGCGAGAAGCGTCGCAACGGGCGCGACCCCTTGGCAGACGCGCTGGGCATAAATGTCGAAGTTCCCGTTACGTTTGTCCGCCCACGCGACGATGGCGCCACCGGCCCCATCGGAGGCGATCGAGGGAAAATACTGATCCCCCGTTGCCGTGCAGACGGCCGCACCGTCGGTCGGCCACTGGACAGATCCCGAGGCATTCACCCGCTGGGCATAGATGTCGTAGCTTACCGGGTCCTCGCTGCGGCCGTCCGTCCACGCGACAATGGCGCCGCCTGCGCCATCGGAGACGATTGCCGGAAGCTCCTGATCCCCCGTTGCCGTGCAGAGGCCGACGCCATCCACTGTCCACTGGACGGCTCCCGAGGCATTCACGCGCTGCGCATAGATGTCGGAGTTTCCGCTGCGACCGTCATGCCAAGTTACAATGGCGCCACCCGCGCCATCAGTGGTGATCGCGGGAGATCCCTGATTTCCCGCTGCCGTGCAAAGGGGCATACCATTCGCTATCCATTGAACGGCTCCCGAGGCATCCACTCGCTGGGCATAGATGTCCCATGTGCCCACGACGCGGCCGTCCATCCACGTGGCAATCGCGCCGCCGGCGCCATCGGAGGTGATCGCGGGATACTGCTGAAGCCCCGCTTCCGCGCAGAGAGCGACTCCATCCGCCGTCCACTGAACCGCTCCCGAGGCATTCACCCTCTGGGCATAGATGTCTTGGTTCCCGCGGCCGTCGTCCCACGCGACGATGGCGCCCCCCGCGCCGTCGGAGGTGATCGCGGGATGTTCCTGATCCCCCGTTGCCGTGCAGAGGGCCACGCCGGAGGTTGTCCACAGGACGGCTCCCGAAGCGTCCACCCGCTGGGCGTAGACCCTCCAGTTCGCGCCGTTGTAGCCTTCCCACGTGACGATGGCGCCGCCCGCACTATCGGAGATGCTTCGGGAATTCTGCACATAACTCGATGCCGTGCCAAGGATGATACCGCCGGCCGCCCACTGGACAGCTCCCGAGGCGTTCACCCTCTGGGCATGGACGTACAAGCCGTAGTCCTCCCATGTGATAATGGCGCCGCCCGCGCCATCGGAGACGACCGTGGGCGAAAATTGATCCCCGGTTGCCGTGCAGATGGCCACACCGTTCGCCGCCCACTGGACAGCTCCCGAGGCATCCACCCGCTGAGCGTAGATGTCATAGTTCCCGCTGCGGTTGTCAGCCCACGTGATGATGGCCCCGCCCGCGCCGTCGGAGGTGAGTTGGGGATAATAGTGATTCCCCGTCGCAGTGGAGATTGGATTTCCATTCACCTCCCAGGACGCGAATACGCAGGCACTTGG
>DATCCP010000122.1:0-4615 GCA_036511215.1 Candidatus Krumholzibacteriaceae bacterium | reverse complement strand
AATGTGAGCGGGCGTTCGTCGATTCGCGCCGCCGAGGCATCGATGAGGCTGTCGACGAGCCTCCCGAGCCGACCCACCGTGCGAATCGCGTTCGACAGGAATCTCTCCGCGCTCGTGGAGCCGCTCCCCGCGACGATCTCGAGCGAGTTCTTGAGCGCGGTCAGCGGCGTTCTGAGCTCGTGCGCGATCAACGCCTCCATCTCTTCGCGCGCCGCGACCTGCTCGCGCGCCGCGGTCGTGTCCCTCACGAGCACGAGCGAGCCGACGTTCTCGGTGAGGTCGTCGAGACGCACCCATGAGACTGCGAGATACCGATCGGGAACGCACATCCCCTCGACCTCACGATCGATGACGTTCGTCTGGAGAATGCTGAACTCCTCCCAGATACCGTGCAGGTTGAAGCAGGAGACGCTCCCGATCCCGTATACGTTCTCGGGAAGCTCTCCGTTGATCTCGAGAATCGCGGCGAATGAGCGGTTCGCGCTCACGAACCTCCCGTCGGGGGAAACGAGCGCGGCGCCCGAGGGAATCGCATCGAGAAGTCTCCCGAGGATCTCCCGGTCCCCGCCGACGCGGAACACGAGAGGCGCCGCGTCCTCCCCCTCGTCGGCAAGGCTGCGGAAGACCGCTATATCGTTCTTGCTGAAGGCTTCCTTCCTGATGCTCCCGAAGAAGAGCACGCCGCGCGCCTTCGCCCCGAACGTCACGGGAACGAGGAAGTAGCTCTCTATTTTCGAACTGCTCGCGAGGTACGCGGGATTGGCGCCCGCACGCCGATAGTAGATCCTCTCGAGCGGTTCTTCGTCGGGGAATGCATGGCCGTTTGTGAACATCTGGTATGCGTGCCCGAGTTTCTCTCGAAGCTCCGGAATACGCGGCGAGAGCTCGCGGCTTTCGATCATCACGTAAACGAGCTCGCGGTCTCTCGCGGTGTGAAAGGCGCAGAACTCCGCCTGCGTGCGTTCCATCATGTTCGCGAGGATCGAGCGCATGACGGATTCGTTTCCGACCGCCTTGAGGAGCCGTATCTTGAGCGATTCCTCCATTACGTAGTGCCCAAACGCAACATGCATGCCACGATGTTGTGCCCATAGGTCTCCCCGACCCCGGAATCTGACGAATGGTCGATAGTCGATAACCAATTGATTAATAGATAATTAATACGGGGCGTGCGAGGGGCGGGAAGGGCAGGACCTGCAGGACCGATCGTCTCGAGAGGGGGAGTCGGGCTCGTGCTGGCAAGAAAGTTTACAGGGGGAAACAACCAGCGGATTTCGGCTCATCGACCCCGATGGGCGAGCCGCCGGGAGTGCTCACGCGGCGTACCCGTCCGGATGCGCCTTCTTCCATACGTAGGCATCCCGGATTATCTCTTCAATCCCCGGATAGAACCTCTTCCAGCCGAGCACGCGCTCCGCCTTCTCCGATGAGGCGACGAGGACCGCCGGGTCTCCCGGGCGCCGGCCGCCGACGCGGTGCGCGATCTCGAGACCGGTCACCTTTCGCGCGGCGCGAATGACCTCGAGAACGGAGAATCCCCGGCCGTTGCCGAGATTCAGAACGCCCGTGCGGCCGTCGACGAGCTTCTCGAGGCCGAGAATGTGCGCCGTCGCGAGGTCCTTGACGTGGATGTAGTCGCGCACGCATGTGCCGTCGTGCGTCGGATAATCCGTGCCGTAGACGACGAGCTCGTCGCGTCTCCCGAGAGCGACGTCGAGGACGAGCGGGATGAGGTGCGTCTCGGGGCGGTGATCCTCGCCGTGGCGCTCCCCCGCGCCCGCGGCGTTGAAGTAGCGGAGCGACAGGTGCCTGAGCCCCCACGAGGCGGAGCAATCGACCAGCATCCTCTCGATCGCGAGCTTCGTGTTGCCGTATGCGTTGAGCGGACGCAGCGCCGCGTCCTCCGCGATCGGCGTGTCATCGGGCTCCCCGTAGACGGCGGCGGACGACGAAAAGAGAAAGAATCTCACTCCCGTCTCCTTCATCGCGCGGAGAAGCGAGACGGCGCCTCCGACGTTGTTGCGGTAGTACTTGAGAGGATCCGCGACCGACTCCGCGACCTGCGAGAAGGCGGCGAAATGGCATACGGCGTCGATGCCGGCGCCGAGAATCGCGGCGAGCTTCTCCTCATCGAGGATATCGACCTCATGGAAGGCCACGCGAGGATCGATCGCCCCGCGGTGTCCGGTGGACAGGTGATCGACGACGACGACCTCGTGAGCGCCCGCGAGCAGGCTCTCCGTCACGACGCTCCCGATGTAGCCCGCTCCCCCCGTTACGAGGATTCTCATTGTGCGCGACCTCCGTACCTCGCGAGATACTCACCAAGGTATTTTCCCGTGAGCGACTCTTTCGATTGTACGATGCTCTCCGGCGGGCCACAAGCGATAACCGCGCCCCCCTCATCCCCCCCGCCGGGCCCGAGGTCGATGACGCAGTCCGCCCAGGCGATGACCTCCATGTTGTGCTCGATGACGACGATGGTGTGCCCGGCGGCGACGAGCTCCTCGATGACGCCGAGGAGCTTGTCGACGTCGCTCATGTGGAGACCGGTCGTCGGCTCGTCCATGATGTAGAGGTTCCGCTGCCCCCCCGACTCGACAAGCTCGCGCGCGATCTTGATGCGCTGCGCCTCCCCCCCGGAGAGCGTGTTCGAGGCCTGGGCGAGCGTGAGGTAGCCGAGCCCGACCTTCGAGAGGATCCAGAGCTTTTCCCCGAGCTGGGGAGATTCGTCGAAGAAGAGGATCGCGTCGTCGACCGTCAGCTCGAGCGCCTCGCTGATGCTCTTCCCCTTGTAGCGCACGTCGAGCGTCTCGGCGTTGTACCGTTTGCCCTCGCATTCCTCGCACGGCACGAAGACGTCCGCCATGAAGTGCATCTCGACCTTGCGGAATCCCATCCCCTGGCAGCGCGGGCAGCGGCCGCCCGCCCTGTTGAAGCTGAAACGCCCGGGGTCGTACCCCCGCGCGCGCGCGAGCGGCTGGTTCGCGTATATCTCGCGGATGAACGAGAACGCCTTGATATACGTGACCGGGTTCGACCGCGGGGACGAACCGATCGCGCTCTGATCGACGAGGAGCACCCGGTCGAGCGCCCCCCCGACCTTCCACCCCTTGAGGTTGAGGCGGCTCGCCCGGAGCGGCTCTCCCGAAACGACCTGGTAGAGAACGTCCACGACGAGCGTGCTCTTGCCGGAACCCGATACGCCCGTCACGCACGTGACGCAGCCGAGAGGGATAGTCACGTCGATCTTCTTGAGATTGTGCTCGGCGACCCCCTTGAGCTCGATCGAGCCGTATTGCCGGCGTTTCCGCTTCGGCCGGCTCGAACGCGCGCCGTGCCGGAAGATCCATTCGAGCGTTTTCGACTGCGGGACGTCCGCCGAGCGGGCCTCCTCGATCGTGCCGCTGAAGAGCACTTCGCCGCCACGGCTCCCCGGGCCGGGACCGAGATCGACGAGATAGTCGCACGACCTGATGATGTCGGGATCGTGCTCGACGACGATAACGGTGTTGCCGAGGTCCTTGAGCCGGCGGAGCACCGAGACGAGCCGGTCGTTGTCGGCTGCGTGGAGCCCGATCGAAGGCTCGTCGAGAATGTAGAGCGCGTCCACGAGATTCGCTCCGAGGGAATTGGCGAGATTGATGCGCTGCGCCTCCCCTCCCGAGAGCGTGCGCGTGAGACGGTCGAGCGTGAGGTAGCCGAGGTCCACGTCGATCATGAACGTGAGGCGCGACGTGAGCTCGGCGAGTATATCCTTCGCGACGCGCCGCTCCCCGTCCGTGAACACCGTCTTCCCGAGCGCCTCGAGGATCGCCGCGGGAACCATTCGCGCGAGGTCCCTGATGTTATGCTCTCCGATCCTCACGTAGTACGCCTCGCGCTTGAGCCTCCCCCCCTGGCACGTGCGACACGTCGAGAATGCCATGTACCTCCTCGTGAAGAAGCGGTGCCCTTTCTTGTAGCTCTTCTCGCGGAGCTTCTCGAGGAACGGAATGACGCCGAGGTAACGCCCCTCCCCGTCGAGGATGAGGCTTCTCGAGCGCTCGGGAAGATCCATCCAGGCGACGCCCGTCGGGATGCGCTTCGTTCGGCAGAACTCGAGCATCCGGTGGTGGAAATAGGCAAAACGCTCGCGCGACCAGGGGTCGATCGCGCGTGCCTCGAGGGATCGCTTCCTGTCGGGAATGATGAGGGCCTCCGAAAACTCCATGCGGTCCCCGAAGCCGTGGCAGTCGGGGCAGGCGCCGTATGGACTGTTGAAAGAGAAGAGGAGCGGGTTCGAGGAGGGCTCGAAGGAGGTGCCGCAGGAGGAACACCGCGGCGCGTTCGTGAAACGGCGCACGGCGACTCCGTCGACCTCGATCGCCTCGATGCTTCCCAACGATTCGCCATAGGCGAGCTCGACGACCTCGGCGATCCGCGATCGATTGGCCTCGCTCGCTTCGATGCGATCGAGGAGTATGGCGATCTCCGAGCGCACGGCCCCCCCGAGGGCGAACTCGTCGATGCGGAGCGCTTCCCCTTTGACGAGAATTCTCGTGTATCCCCTCGCGAGCAGGTACGCGCGCTTGGTCTTCCATTCGGCGGCGCCGAAGTCGCCGAGCGGCACGAC
>DATCCP010000121.1:0-2362 GCA_036511215.1 Candidatus Krumholzibacteriaceae bacterium | reverse complement strand
GGTACTTGGGCCGGCGGAGAAGATCGAGCATCGTTCCCGAAGGTCCGAGCTGGTTGCGCGCGCCGTGGAGGTCCGCGAAAAGCTCGAACGCCGCAGCGAGAATATCCGGCTTCGCCGCCGCCCCGCCACCCGGGGCGAGGTAGCAGAGCCGTCCTCCGTTCTTCACGAAGAGAAAGAGCTCCTCGTCGCTCGCGCCGAACATCGGCGAGCGGAGCGCGCTGACGAGGGCGAGCGGATCGTACGGGTCCTCGATCGCCCAGATCGTCGAGGCGAGGTCGCGGATCTCCTCGCGCGTGTAGTAAAGCTTCCCTCCCTCGACGATGTAGGGAATACTCTCGGCGCGAAGCGGCTCCTCGTAGTGGTCGATACCCGTCGTCCCGGGGTAGATCACGGCGATGTCTCCAAACCGGACGGGGCGGACCTCCCCCGTCTTCGAGTCCTTGACCGTCATCCCGCCGCCCGTGAGCCAGTGAATGAGCCGCGCGATCGCCTCCCCCTCGCGAGCGCGAACCGCACCCGCCTTGGAATTCTCCTCGTCGAGCTCGAGATCCAGGAGCGTGACCGGGGTCCCTTCACCTTCGCGGGCCGCATGGATCGCCTCGTACCGCGGCTGGAAACCGGACGAGCCCGGCTGCATGATTTCCGAGAACGTTTCGTTCACCCATTCGACGATGCCGGGCACGGAACGAAAATTCTGCGTTATCGACAGGCGCTCCCCGCTCTTCGAGAGGCGCTCCTTCACGCGCTCGTACATCTCGATGTCCGCCTTGCGGAAGCGATAGATGCTCTGCTTGGGATCGCCGACGATGAAAAGCTTGCCGGGGGCGGGCTCCGGCGCTCCACGGCCGCCCGGCTCGCCCGCGAGGAGATAGACGATCTCCGCCTGAACCGGGTCCGTGTCCTGGAACTCGTCGACGAGAATGTACCGGTAGCGTTCGCGGAGCGCATCGAGCGCGTCCGCGTCATTGCAGAGCTCCCGCACCCTGATAAGGAGATCGTCAAAATCGACAGCGCCGATCGCGGCCTTTCTCGTTTCGACGAAGGCGAGGAAACGGCCGGCGAACTCCTCGATGCGCTGCGCGAGATCATCGGAGAAGCGCTTCCGCCAGAGCTCCTGCTGCTCGGCGAGGCTCTTGAATATCTCTTTCTGCTCGGCGCAGGCATCGGCCGGCTGCCAGTTTGCCTTGTTGCCCTTGCCTTTCGGGAGCCGGAGCGTGAGGAGGTAATACGCGACGTCGTCCCCCCCAAGGAACTCGAGCGCCCCCACTGCCCCGACGAACTCCGCGATCGCCGCACGGCCGAGGTCGTCGGGATTCAAGCAAGAGTCGCGCTCGAGCGCCGAAAGGTGCCCCGCCGCCTCAGTGAAGGTCTCCCGGAGCGCCGTGAATGCATTGGGCTCGCCGCCGGTCGCGGGCCCGCCCGCGCCCGATCGCGCGCCCCCATCGAACATATGCCCGCATGAGCGCTCCGAGCGCCGCTCGTACATCGCATCGACGATCGCGCGGAGGGAATCGATCGAGCCGCCGAACGTCATGAATCTTGTGAGCGTCTCGCCCCACGCCTCCGCCCCCTCCACGAGAAAATCGCTCCAGCACTCGTCGAAGAAGAGCTCGCTCTCGAGGGCGTCGAGCTGGGTGAAGTTCGGATCCACACCGGCCTCGATGGGGTGCTCCCGGAGAATCGTCGCCGCGAACGAATGGATCGTCGAGATCGGCGAACGCTCGAGCTCGTCGTAGGCTGCATCGAGCTTGGCGCGCGCGCTCGCCGGGACGGCGCCGTCCGCGCGCCGCTCCAGGATCTTCTGCCTGAGCCTGACCTTCATCTCCCCCGCGGCCTTTTCGGTGAAGGTTATCGCGACGATCTGACTGCACGAGGCCTTTCCGCTCTCCACGATCGCGAGGAAGCGGCCCACGAGGAGGCTCGTCTTGCCGGTGCCCGCCCCTGCCTCGACGCAGAACGACGTCGCGAGGTCGGCCGTCGCGCGCCCCCGCGCCGCCTCGTCGACGAGGGGCTTGCGATTCCCGCTCATTCGGGCTCCTCCTGTCCGGTCCTCAGATCGATATATTCACGGGCCCGCTCGTCGTTCGCAGCCTTCATCGCGAAGAGGCGCGGCATGCCGGCGGGGCAGGCGATCCGGACGTCGCAGTTCCTGCACGCCTCGCCGTCGGCCGGGGCGAAGAAGATTCCGCGCTCGATGCCGCGCGTTATCACGTCGATGGTTTTTTCAAACCCGGCCTTGCCCTCGTCCCAGAGGCTCCCCGAGAACGCAACGGTGCTTCTTCCCTCTCCCGCGCCCACGTGCCGGTAGCGGGCCTCCCCAGCGCGGATCTCGGCTCCGAGAATGCGCGCGGCCGCCATGAGG
>DATCCP010000120.1:0-4648 GCA_036511215.1 Candidatus Krumholzibacteriaceae bacterium | reverse complement strand
GCGTTTTCGACGGGAGCGGCCTCTCCCGGGATCGGCTGGATCGTCATCGCGCTCCGGCCCGAAGAGTGAAGTCTGATTCGTCGAGCGCCTCCCCTTCGCTGCGCCGGCCCGATGGCGGGGATGAGACGCCGCGGGAGGCGCCGCACCCTCCCCGCGGTAGAACGATTCGCACATGCCTCCGAGCCGATCCCGGGAGAGGCCGCTCCCGTCGAAAACGCCCCTTTCGATCAGCTCCATTGCCGCCTCCTTCGAGATTCGATCCCGCATCCGTTCCAGAAACTCCTCGAACGAGGCGAAATCGCCGCGATAGATGCGTTCCTCGACGATCGTGTCCCACCCCCCCTTCTCGAGCGATATGACCGCGAAGAGGGGCCCCCGGATGACGCCGTCTTCATACGAGAACGCGATCCCGTCGGCGTTGATCCCGAAAGGAAGCACGGGGACGCCCTTTTCCTTCAGATACTCCAGGTATCTGCCCAGGCGCTCCCTCACGCCGAGATTGCTGTTGAGAAGCGCCGTAAAGTATTTTTCGAAACAGTGCGTCTTGAGGTACGCGGTGCGGTAGCTGAGCGAGGCCTGCGCGCAGCTGAGCGACTTCGAGTGCGTGAAGGCAATGTTGTGAAGGAGAAAATCGAATATCCGCTGCCCGTCCTCTTCGTTGAGCCCCGCGTCCATGGCGCCCCGGACGAACGCGAGCCGCGCCGAGACGAGCTCTCCCGAGTCCCTGCTCCAGAGCGCTCCCTCGACCGCGATCGCGTCCTTCCCCCGCAGACCGGCGGTCTCCTCGAGCACCTCGCGGACCTGCTCCCGGTACAGGAGAACGCCTCTCGTGCCCGCGAGGATCGAGGCGAGCGAAGGATGAGGAAGAAGCACCTTACCCTTCTTCTCGGCGTTGCCGATGTATTTCTCCCAGAGCCTTCCCTCGAGCGGACCCGGACGATACAGGGATATGACGTTCACGAGCTCATCGAAGGTCGCCGGCTTGATCTCAACAAGGTGATCGCGTATCCCCTGGCTTTCGAGCAGGTACACGCCGATCGTCTCCCCCGACGAAATGAGAGCGAACGTTCGGGGATCATCGAGCGATTCCGGCGCCCAGCGCTTCCGTTCGGAGCCCTTGAAAAGACGGGGCGCGGCGAGCGAGCGATCCTCGCGCTCGAGAGACTCTATCGTCTTCTCGAGCGCCGAAAGGAAATGAGAGTGCTGGACGCCGACGAGCCACCCTCCCAATCGCTCTATCGCCGCCCCGCTGAGCTGGACAAAACGCTCGCCGGCTGCGTTCTCGACGACGGAATAGAGCCCATCGAGCTCGCGCGGCAGAATGACGAGCTTGGATGTGTCGAGAGTAAAATGCCGAAGCTTGCCCTGGAGCGCGTATGCCGCGTGCAGGATACTTTTGGCGGCGGGCTCGGCGTTGTAGAGCCGCCGGGCGGCCTCGGAGCTCTCGACGAGGGCGGAGAGACCTCCGTGGCGCCGTTCGAACGTGAGGATCCGTGAAATCTCGTCACGAAGCTCCGGAGGCGCCCCGAAAACCTCGGCGGCCTCCTTTGCAATAGTGACGACCGACATCTCTTCCTGCGCAATCTGGAAGCGCGGCTCGTATCCGGGAATGAGCCCCGCGATGACGGCGGCCAGTTGCTCCTTCTGCTGTTCGGAGATGATGAGCTCCATGGCCGGTATCGTGCCCCGGCCCGACGGCGAGAAGGACTGGAAAACGAGGTCATGCTCGACCGGATTGAGCGGACTGATCTCGAGGAGGTACGCAATGAGGCTTTCGAGAAGATCTCTCCCCATGAGCTCGAGCCAGATCCCGCGTTCCCCGGCGGAGGCGAACAGCTCTCGCAGAAAGAGCAGGAAGCCGGACAGCTCCTCGTCACGAGCCAGCGCGAGCTCCCGATCGAGCGCCCGTTTGAGGTGCGAGCGCTCATCCGCTCGCTTTGCGTGGAACGCGAGAAGGAACCGCCTCCGGCACATGTCGATGAGCGCGTCATGGGGGTTCGGAGCGCTCGAGAAGGAGATCCGTCCCGCTCGGGAGAGATCGACCGCGCAGCGCTCGGCGATCTCGCCGGAGCGATCGAGCGCGTCGCGCTCATCGCTGAAAAAGGGAATGAGCTCCCGTTCCCGCTTCAGGTAGTATTCCTGAACCGGCTCCTCCGCTTCTCCCTCACTCTTTTTCCTGCCGATTCTGCGGGCGATACGGAAATACTCCGCGTCTTCGCGCTGCATGTAGCGATCATTGTTCGTGATGACGGACGGAATACCGACCCGTGTCGAGAGCTCGCGGAGCTGATCGGCGATGAGCGACTCTTCGGGCTTTCCATGATTCATGATCTCGATGAACACGTTCGAAGCTCCGAAGATCGCCGCGAGCCGCGCAAGGACGTCGCGCGACCGCCCGAGGTTCCCGTGGAGAATCGCCTGACTCGCCTCTCCCCTGAGGCAGCCGGTGAGAACGATGAGCCCCGCGCGGTGCCTCTCGAGATCCTCAACGCTGACATGCGGCTCCTTCTCCCGGGACGAATGCCGCGAGATCACGGCGCAGAGATTCCTATAGCCCTCTTCGTTCTCGGCGAGCACGGTCAGATGGAATACTCCGCCGGCGGAGACGAGAGAGGCGTGCTGTATTTCAGCCCCCAGGACCGGCTTGATTCCGGCGCCGCGCGCAGCCTCGAAAAACTCGAAATGGCCGTATGTTGTCCGGTGGTCGGTGAGCGCGAGCGCGTCGAACCCGAGAAAGGAGGCCCTCGAGACGAGCTCGCGAACTCCCATTATCCCTTCCGGGCCGCTCGCGGTACTGTGGACGTGGAGAGGAACATACGGCACGTAGAGACCCTCCTGCGCAAGCCATTCAGGAGAGTACTAAACATTTGTGTAGCACACAAGAGAATTCTCATCTTTGTGGGCCCTCCCGCGCGATGAGACGCGTTGTAATGATTTGAAAAATAACACCCGATTGGATAGAATAAAACGGATCGTCGCGGGAGGGTTGAGAGTGGCTGATTCGCCGAAAGATTCCGAGATCGACCGCATAGCGAAGGAGAATGCACGGCTCAGGACGGCGGTCGAGGAGCTGTCCGTTCTCAACGATATCGCCACCGCAGTTGGATCCGCCTCTTCGCTCGAGCACATCATCGAGCTCATCGTTCACAAGTGCATCAAGCATCTCAAGGTCGAACAGGCCACTATCACGCTGCTCGACGCGCGGCGCGAGCAGATGCCGTTCCGCACGATCATCCGCGGCGCGGATACGTCGAGCGAGATTCTCCCTTACCGCCTCGACGCCGAGCTCACGGGCTGGATGCTCAAGAACGAGAAACCGCTCATTGTCAACGACCTCAAGAGTGACGAGCGCTTTCAGATGAAGGATGGCGCGGGCCTCGTCCGGTCGGTCTTGAGCGTCCCCCTCCTCCTCAAAGGCCGCATGATCGGGCTCCTCAATCTGTTCAACAAAAGGACCGAAGGAGGATTCAGCGAGGCGGATGCGAGGCTTCTCGGGATCATCGCAACGCAGTCGGCGCAGGTCATCGAGCACGCGCGCCTCTTCGCCGAGGAACAGGCGCTCAAACTCATGCAGGAAGAGATGAAGCTCGCATACAAAATCCAGATGGATCTTCTCCCGAAGGAGTCCCCCCGCTTCCAGGGGTACGACATTGCGGGTATCAGCATTCCCGCCAAAACGGTCGGCGGGGATTACTTCGATTTCATACATTTAAGCGACGAGACAATGGCCTTTTGTCTCGGAGACGTCTCCGGCAAGGGCATGCCCGCGGCACTCCTCATGGCGACTCTTCAGGCGACGCTCCGCGGACAGATCATGATCGATCCCTCGCCGAAGAGCTGCCTCACGCGCACCAATTCGCTCATCTTCAGAAGTACGGACGCGGACAAGTTCGCCACGCTGTTCTACGGAATGCTCAACCGGCACAGCCACGAGCTCACGTACGGCAACGCGGGACACAACTACCCGCTTTTCCTCAAGCCGGGCGCGCAACCCGTGCGCCTCGAGACCGGCGGCCTCGTCCTCGGCTGCCTCGAGGATTTCTCTTACGTCGAGGGCACTCTTCGTCTCGACCCGGGAGACTCGCTCCTCGTCTACTCGGACGGCATTACGGAATCCGTCAATGCGGACGACGAGGAGTTCGGCGAGCCGAGGCTTACCGGACTCTTCAGCGAGTGTGCCTCGGATGGCTCGCGGCAGGTCATCGACCGGATTGTGAGCGCCGTACGGGCCCACGCGGGCGAATCGTCGCAGAGGGACGATATGACGCTGCTCGTCATCAAGAGAAACGAATGACTCGAGACTGCACAGACGCGCAAGGAGACGGAGGCATGTCGTGAAAATCGCCAGATCGCTCATCGCAGGAATCGCGATCATCGGAGCGATCGTGATCGTCTATCTCGCCCTCGGGCACAAGAGTCAACCTCCGGGAATTCCCGCGGGCTCGGCCGATACCGCCGCGGCAAGTGCCGCTGCGCGCGGCATCGCAAAAAACCCCGTTTCAGCCGCTCCTCAAGAGACGGCTTATCTCCTCACCGCAGAAGAACTTGCCGCGTTCTTCGAGCGCGGCTCGCCCCAGATGCAGGCGCAGATCCTCGGACGCGCGTCGGTTCCGGCGAGGGCCGTCGTCTTCGATCAAGCGACCATCGT
>DATCCP010000119.1:0-6588 GCA_036511215.1 Candidatus Krumholzibacteriaceae bacterium | reverse complement strand
AAGTCCGTCCCGCGACATCGCGAAGAATATCCGCGGCTGGCCGAGCTGAAAGACAAGGAGGACCGCCGTCATCGAGATCACGGCGCCGAGCGAGACTATCCCTGCCGCCCAGTTGAGCCCGATGCTCGAGAAGGCGGCGGCGAGGGGATTGGCGACGCCGAGTCTCTGCCACGGCTCAATGCCGGTGAGGACCGCCGCCGTCGCAACGTATATGACCGTGCATATCCCGAGCGAGGCGATGATGCCGATGGGCATGTCGCGCCCCGGATTGCGGCATTCCTCGGCGGCGGTGGAAACGGCGTCGAACCCGATGAAGGCGAAGAAAATGAGACTCGCGCCGATCCACACCCCCGTGAATCCGTTCGGCATGAATGGGGACCAGTTCGCGGGCTTCACATACCTGGCGCCCACGATGATAAAGAAGGCGAGAATGACGAGCTTGAGCACGACCATGACGTTGTTGAACCGCGCCGATTCCTTGACCCCGAGAACGAGGATCCACGTGACGAAGGCGACGATACCCCCCGCGAGAAGATTGAAGATGATGTGAAACCCCGAGACCATGGGGGCCGTCTTCCACGCCTCGAGCGCGAGGGCGAGACCCGGAGGCACCGTGTCTCCCCCGGCGAGCGCGGCCTGCGCCGCCTGGTGGGCGCTGCGATAGTCCACCGAGAGCCACGCGGGTATGTGGACGCCGAGCCCCGCGAAGAGCTGGTGAAAGTAGGCCGACCATCCGATCGCGACGGCGACGTTCCCGATGCCGTATTCGAGAATCAGATCCCAGCCGACGATCCAGGCGATCATCTCGCCGAGCGTCGCGTACGAGTAGGTATAGGCGCTTCCCGCGATCGGCACGAGCGCCGCGAACTCCGCGTAGCAGAAGGCGCAGAACGCACACGCGACGGCCGTGATGACGAACGAGAGGGAGACCGCCGGTCCCGCGCCGTGATGGCTCGCTCCCCCCGCGGCCGCCGTTCCGATCACGGCGAATATGCCGGCGCCGATCACGGCCCCGATGCCGAGGGAGACGAGATCCCATGGCCCGAGGGAGCGTTTCAGGTGAATGGCGCTCGAGCTCTCCGCGTCTTCCCGTATCCTGTCGAGGTTCTTGCGTCGAATGAGCTGATTGGTCTTCATTGGTTTTCACAATATCAGGCATTGTGCGCGGGATTTTCAAGCATTTTCATGTTAGGGACCGCATTGGGGAGAGCACCGCCCATATGTCTTGACTCGGACCCCCTGCGTGGGTCACAATCGGCGGCTGAAGGCGGATACCCCCTTATTCAAGAGGTCCATGACCATGAAGGGAACATTAGCTCTCCTGTGGATACTCATCGCCGGTGTCGCTCCCGGCGCCAACGCCGGCGATGTGCTCGTCGCGAGGATGGATGGAATCATCGGACCCTCCTCGGCGAAGTACATGGTCCATGCAATAGAGCGCGCGGAAGCCCGGAAGGCCGAGTGCGTTGTCTTTGAGCTGGACACACCAGGCGGTCTCGATGAATCCATGAGAACAATCGTCAAGGCGATCATGTCGTCGACGGTGCCGGTTGTCGTCTACGTCGCGCCGTCGGGTTCGCGGGCCGCCTCGGCGGGAGTCTTCATCACGGTCGCCTCTCACGTCGCGGCCATGGCGCCGGGCACCAATATCGGCGCGGCCCACCCCGTTTCCATCGGCGTCCCCGGCAAGATCGACTCGGTCATGGCAGGCAAGGTGGTCAACGACGCCGCGGCGTACATCCGCGCCATCGCCGCGAAGCACGGCCGAAACGCCGTATGGGCCGAGAAGGCGGTCAGAGAGAGCGTCTCGATCCCGGAGACCGAGGCGCTGAAGCTCCGCGTGATCGATCTCATCGCACCTTCGACCGAGGCGCTCCTCGAGGCGATCGACGGACGCACCGTGGCGACGGCCGGCGGATCCGTGGTCCTTCACACGAAGAACGCCTCGATCGTCACGATGGAGATGACGTGGACCGACCGGCTCCTCGCCGTCATCGGCAACCCCAACATCGCCTACATCCTCTTCATGCTCGGCCTCTTGGGCCTCTACTTCGAGCTGTCGACCCC
Organism: Candidatus Krumholzibacteriaceae bacterium; assembly: GCA_036511215.1. Taxonomy (GTDB): domain Bacteria; phylum Krumholzibacteriota; class Krumholzibacteriia; order Krumholzibacteriales; family Krumholzibacteriaceae; genus SSS58A. The sequence goes on along the minus strand of DATCCP010000119.1, from coordinate 4,521 downwards.
CGGAGCCGTTCTGCCCGGGGTCGTCGGCGCGATATGCCTCATCCTCGCATTCTTCGCTTTTCAGGCGCTCTCCGTGAATTACGCCGGCATGCTCCTCATTATCCTGGCCATCGTGCTCTTCATCGTGGACGTCAAGGCGGCGACGCACGGGGTACTGACCGCGGGAGGACTGATTGCAATGACTTTCGGCTCGATCATGCTCTTCAACGACCCCGATCCGGCGCTGCGCGCGTCGCTCCAGGTCATCATTCCGGTGGTACTCGTCACGGGCGCCTTCTTCGTCGTCGGGGTCGTGCTGTCGATACGGGGCTTGCGCAGGAAGCCCACGTCGGGCGGCGCCGCCCTCGTGGGCCAGGAGGGGGACGCGCGAACCCCCGTGAACAGGAAGGGCGGCAGGGTTTTCGTAGCGGGAGCCCACTGGAATGCCTTTTCCGACGCGGAGATCCCGGAGGGAAGGCGGATCCGGGTCGTCGAGGTCAAGGGAATGTCGCTCAAGGTGGAAGAGGAGAAATAGGAGTCACTGTTGTACGCCGCGCGGCGGCGGAGGTGCGGGAAAGGAGAACGTATGCCGATCGGATTGCTCGTTGTCGTACTGCTCGTCATTTTCATTCTGGGGAACATGGTCAGAATCCTGAGGGAATACGAACGGGGCGTCGTGTTCAGGCTCGGCCGGTTCGTCGGCGTCAGGGGCCCCGGGCTCATCCTCCTCATTCCGATGTTCGAGAAAATGGTCCGGGTCACGCTGCGCACCGTGGCCCTCGACGTCCCTCCGCAAGAAGTCGTGACCAAGGACAACGTTTCGGTCAAGGTCAACGCCGTGATGTATTTTCAGGTGTTCGATCCCCAGAGGGCCATCATCGCGGTGGAGAACTACCTGTACGCGACCTCGCAGATGGGGCAGACCACGCTGCGCTCGATACTCGGCGAGCATGAGCTCGACGACCTCCTCTCCAACCGCGAGAAGATCAACCAGAAGCTGCAGCAAATCATCGACGAGCGGACCGATCCCTGGGGCATCAAGGTCAGCGCCGTGGAAGTGAAGGACGTCGATCTGCCCGAGGGAATGAAGCGCGCGCTCGCCAAGCAGGCCGAGGCCGAGCGCGAGCGCCGCGCGAAGGTGATTCACGCCGACGGCGAGTTCCAGGCCTCCGCCAAGCTTCGGGATGCCGCCGCCGTCATGGCGCCGCAGCCCATCTCGGTGCAGCTCCGGTATCTCCAGACCCTGACGGAGATCGCCGCCGAGAAGAACTCGACGATCCTCTTCCCGGTACCCGTCGACTTCCTGCAGTACTTCATGGAAAAGAGGAAGCAGGGCTGAGCGCCGTCCGGAACACGACGCGGACCAATCGTGCCGATCGAAAGGAGCGGCTATGCAGCTGTCTTTCGGGCCAGGGAGAGCGATGTTCGGCGGAGCAATCCGCCTCGCGGGGCTATCGCTCGCGCTCGTGCTGCTCTGCGCGACGACGGGCTTTGGACAGGACGCGGCGCATAACATTCTTCTGCGCTTCCCCGATGTCCACGGCAACAGCGTCGTCTTTGTCGCCGGCGAGGACATATGGATCGCCCCCGTTCAGGGGGGCGTCGCAACGAGGCTGACCATACACGACGGCGAGGAGCTCTACCCGAAGTTCTCGCCGGACGGATCCCTTATCGCGTTCACGGGGCAGTACGACGGAAACAGCGACGTGTACGTGATGGATATCTACGGCGGCAACATCAGGCGCGTGACCTATCATCCGGACAACGACCTCGTGATCGGTTGGGACAAGGCCACGAACAAGATCCTGTTCGCCTCGACCAGCAACAGCTTCCAGAGATTCTCGCGCTTGTTCCTCGTGAACCCGGACGGGAGCGGCCTCGAAGAGGTGCCTCTCCCCGAGGCGGCGGAAGGCTGCTTCTCCCCCGACGGAAAAAGAATCGCCTACTGCAAGATCTCCGTCGATTCCCGCACATGGAAGAGATACCGGGGGGGGCTGGCGCCCGACGTCTACATCTACGATTTCGCGACGAAGAAAGAGAAGAACATCACGAGCTCCGACGCGATCGACGCGAGCCCCATGTGGATCGGCGACAAGATCTATTTCAACTCCGACCGCGACCGCGTCCTCAACATCTGGTCGTACGATACGAAGACGGAAAAGCTCGAGCAGCTTACGAAACATACGGCCGCGGAATACGACGTGCGGCGTCCGAGCACGGACGGCGACAGGATCGTCTATGAATTGGGCGGAGACCTGTACCTCCTGGATACGAAGACGAGGGAAACGAAGCGCATCCCCATAGAGGTCCGTGCCGATGCGCCGGAGCTGCGTCCGTATCTCAAGAAGGTCGGCGACTACGTGACGGGCATCGATTGCTCGCCGGACGGGAAGACCGCGCTCCTTACGGCGCGTGGAGAGATATTCACGGTGCCGCGCAAGGACGGAATCACGCGCGATCTGAACGGAACCTCGGGTGTGCGGGAAAAAGACGCGGTATGGTCCCCCGACGGCACGACGATCGCCTATTTTTCCGACGCGGACGGCGAATACAATCTCTACACGATCGACGCGGAAGGCGCGACGGGGGCGCAGAAGCTGACCGGCTTCGAGAGCGGTCACCGTCACACGCTGCGCTGGTCGCCGGACGGGAAGAAGATCGCATTCACCGACCACACGTTGACCCTTTTCTTCATCGACGTCGCCTCGAAGAAAATCACCAGGGTCGACAAAGCCGACTACCAGAACGTCGATATCTCTCTCGACCTGAAGGATATCTACGACTTCTCGTGGTCGCCCGACAGCCGCTTCATCGCCTACGCCAAGACGGGCGAGTCGCTCGTCGACGAGATCTATATCTACTCGCTGGAGACGAATCAGTCTCGCCGCATTTCGGACGGCGAGTTCAACGATTTCCATCCTGTGTTCTCCAAAGACGGCGAGCACCTGATCTTCATCTCCAACCGCTGTTTCGATCCCACGTTCTGCGATTTCGAATGGGAGATGGTCTACAAGAAGCTCGCAGGTCTCTACAGTTACACCCTGAGGAAGGACGGCCCGGCGCTGTTCCCGATTCTCCCCGCGAAGGAAGAGGCGAAAGATCAGCCGAAGCCCGGGGCCAGGAAAGGGAAGGGCGCCGCGAAGGAAAAGCTCGTCACGATCGATTTTGACGGGCTCGACCAGCGTCTCGAGACCTTCCCTCTCTCACGCGGCAACTACCGCTTCCTCGCCGTGAACGCCGACGCCGTCTTCTATCTCAACAAGGACGAAGGGGACTTCAATCGCTTCGAGTTCCGCGACGCGTGGCCGCGCGATCTCTATTCGTTCTCCTTCAAGGACAAGAAGGAGAGCACGGTGATCGAGGGCATCGACGCCTACGCGCTGTCCGCCGACGGCTCGACCATCATCTACAAGAGAGGGGACGACGTCGGCATGATCGACGCTTCCGCCAAGGACACGAGGGGCGAGTCGATCAGTCTCGCCCGCGTAGAGATGGAATTCACGCCGCTCGACGAATGGAGGCAGATATTCAACGAATCGTGGCGCATGGAGCGCGATTTCTACTATGAGCCCAACATGCACGGCCTCGACTGGCCGGCGATGCGCGTGAAATACGGCCGTATGCTCGAGCGCGCGACGTGCCGCCAGGACGTTCAATACGTCATCGGCGAGCTCATCGGCGAGCTGAACACCTCGCACACGTACGTTTTCGGCGGCGACATCGAGCGCAAGGCGAACCGGGTCGGCATAGGCCTTCTCGGCGCGGACTACGAGGTCGACCAGGCGGCGAAGCTCTATCGCTTCAAGAAAATCTACGGCGCCATCGATTGGAACGTCGATGAGCGTCCGCCCCTCGTCGGCGCCGGCATTCAGGTCAAGGAGGGGGATTACCTCCTCAAGGTGAACGGTCAGAATGTCTCGGCGACCCGCAGCGTCTATTCTTACTTCGTCGATCTCGCGGGAAAGCCGGTGGAGCTCACGCTCAACGACAAACCGACGCCGCAAGGGGCGCGCACCGTCGTCGTCAAGCCGGTGAGGAGCGAGTCCACGCTGCGATACATGGATTGGGTGGAGCGGAATCGCCGGTTCGTGGACAAGGAATCGGGAGGCGAGGTCGGCTATATCCACCTGCCCGACACCTACACCGGCTCGACCGCGCTCTTTCCGCGCTACTTCTACTCGCAGACGACGAAAAAGGGGATCATCGTCGATGGGCGCTTCAACGCCGGCGGGCTCGACCCCGATATCTTCCTCGAGCGGCTGGACAAGAAGCCGCTCCTCTACTGGACCCGGCGTTATTCGCACGACTACGTGTCGCCGTGGCTCGCGACGAGCGCGCACCTCGTGTGCCTCACGAACCGCCAGGCCGGCTCGGGCGGCGACATGCTGCCCTGCCTTTTCCGGGCGAAGGGCATGGGTCCCGTAATCGGCACGCGCAGTTGGGGAGGCCTCGTCGGCGTGTCGATGTGGATCGGAATGGTCGACGGCGGAGGGCTCTCGGCACCCGACTATCGTGTTTACAACCCGCAGGGCTCGTGGGTCG
>DATCCP010000118.1:0-6071 GCA_036511215.1 Candidatus Krumholzibacteriaceae bacterium | reverse complement strand
GCCTCCCTCCTCGTACCCGACGTATCCGGGGGGAGCGCCGATGAGGCGCGATATTGCGAACTTCTCCATGTACTCGGACATGTCGATGCGAAGCAGCGCGTCCTCGCTCTCGAAGAGGATCGCGGAGATCGCCCGCGCGAGCTCCGTCTTCCCCACGCCCGTGGGGCCGAGGAAGAAGAACGAGCCGATCGGACGGCGCGGGTCGCGGAGCCCGGCGCGGTTGCGCCGGACGGCCGTCGCGATCGCCCGGAGCGCCTCCTCCTGCCCGATGACGCGCTTGCGGAGCTCGTCCTCGATGTGCAGGAGTTTCACCGTCTCCTCCTCCTGGACTTCCGAAACGGGGATGCCCGTCATATCGGAAATGACCGTCGCGATGTCCCGTTCCGTCACGACCGATTCACTCTCCTGCCGGGACTCGCTCCACTCCCGATGCACGTCCTGGATGCGTTTCCGGATCTCCTTTTCCTCGTCGCGGAAGTTCGCGGCCTTCTCGAACTCCTGGGCCTGGATCGCGGATTCCTTCTCCTTCGAAATGTCCTCGGCGCGCTTTTCGAGATCGCGGAGATTCTCGGGCACGGTCGTCACCGAAAGCCGCGCACGGGCCCCCGCCTCGTCGATCACGTCGATCGCCTTGTCGGGGAGGAACCGCCCCTGGATGTAGCGCTGCGAGAGATACACCGCCTGCCGTATCGCAGGGTCGGTGTACTTTGTGCGGTGATGTGCCTCGTACTTGTCGCGGAGCCCCATGATGATACGGACCGTCTCGTCCTCCGTCGGCGGATTGATAATGATGGGCTGGAAGCGCCGCTCGAGGGCGCCGTCCTTTTCGATATGCTTGCGGTACTCGTCGAGCGTCGTCGCGCCGATGCACTGGATCTCGCCGCGCGAGAGAGCCGGCTTGAGCATGTTCGAGGCGTCGATCGCACCCTCGGCGCCCCCGGCGCCCACGATCGTGTGGATCTCGTCGATGAATATGATCACCTGTTCGTTGTCCTTGAGCTCGTTGATGATCGTCTTGAGACGCTCTTCGAACTGTCCGCGGTACTTCGTGCCGGCAACGATCGAGGCGAGATCAAGCGTCGTGATGCGCTTGTCGCGCAGAAGCTCGGGGGCCTTCCCCTCGACGATCTTCTGGGCGAGTCCCTCGACGATGGCGGTCTTGCCGACCCCCGGCTCGCCGATGAGGACGGGGTTGTTCTTCTTTCTCCGGCAGAGAATCTGGATGACTCTCCCGATCTCCTGGTCCCTGCCGATGATCGGGTCGAGCTTGTTGTCGCGGGCGAGCTGGGTGAGATCGCGCCCGAACTGATCGAGCGTCGAGGTCTCCGCCTTCCCGCGGGCGGCCTTTTTCGAGCCGGCTGCGCCGCCGCTCCGGGCGAGACTCTTCATGATCTCTTCGCGGACGCGCTTGCGGTCGACGCCGAGCTCGAGGAGGACCCGCGCCGCCACGCCTTCCCCTTCACGAATGAGGCCGAGAAGGAGATGCTCCGTCCCGACGTAGTTGTGCCCGAGAAACCTCGCCTCCTCGACCGCGAGCTCGAGAACCCGCTTCGCCCGCGGCGTGAGCGGAATCTCGCCGACGGTAAGTGTTCCCCCGCTCGGCTTCACCATGTTCTCGATCGTCTGCTGGATCTGCTCGGGGTCGACCTCGAGCCGCTGGAGAACCTCCGCCGCGATTCCCTCGCCGAGACGCAAAATGCCTAGAAGCAGGTGCTCCGTCCCGATGTAGTCGTGTTGAAGCCTGTTTGCCTCATCGCGCGCGAGGTAGATGACCTTTCGGACACGTTCGGTGAATTTGTCATTCATGTTTTACTTTACAAACCCTTTCTTAGCTGCTCATTATAAATATGTTACGCATTGTCTCCATTGAGCTTCGCCCTGATGTAATCGGCGCGCGCCCTGTCACGTTCCTCCACCTTCAACACGCGGTCCTGCAGCTTCTGGAGATGCATCGGCTGGATCATGATGAAAAGCTCGTTGAGCGTCGTGAGACTGCAATCCGTTATGATCCCGAGACCGATGCCGAGGCGGACGGCTGAAATCAAACCCATTGCTTCCTTTGCAGTTACGAGCCTGGCCGTTTTCAGGATGCCGTAGGCCCTCCAAATCTTGTCTTCGAGCAAGCTCCGTGCCTTTTTGAGGAGAACGCTTCTCGCTTTTTTCTCGAACTCGAGGACCTTCCTCACGTGCCCCTCGAGATTCTTCACGGTATCTTCCTCGGACAGCCCGAGGGTTATGCTGTTGGAGACCTGAAAGAAATTGCCGATGATATCGCTTCCCTCTCCGTAGATTCCGCGGACCGTCAGCCGGATGTTTCTCAGCCCGTCGAGCACCTGTCCGATATCCTTGTTGTGGACGAGCCCCGGCAGATGGACCATCGCCGATACCCTGAGCCCCGTGCCGACGTTCGTCGGGCAGGCTGTGAGGTAGCCGAGCTCCTCCGAGTAGGCGTAGCAGAGCCGCTCGTCGATCTCGTTGTCGAGCTCGCCGAGGCGCTCGAACGCCTTCTGGGGCGAAAGCCCCGGCTCGAAGGACTGGATCCTCAGGTGATCCTCTTCGTTGATCATCACGCCGAGCTCTTCGTCCGGCTGCGCGATGAGGGAGCGATTGAGGGCGTTCTTGACCATCTCGCGGCTAATGAGACGCCGTTCCGCCAGAAGCATCCGGTCCGGCTCCGCCGTCTCGTCCATATCGAGAACGACCGAGCCCTTGAGCGACGGGCAATCCGCGAGCGCGGCCTTCACCTCGTCCCGTATCTCGCCGAGAACCTGCGCGCTCGCACCATGGGTGAAGGGGCGCTTGTCGAGATTCCGGGCCATCCTCACGCGGCTCGAGAGCACGAGCTCCCCCTCCTCCGCGTCGCCGGACAGCCAGCGGGCGGGCTTCTCGATAAGTGTCTTCAGCGCTGACACGACTTCTCCCCTCCCCGCTCCGTCTGGGAAAGCCTCCGGATCTCGTCGCGGAGCTCCGCGGCACGCTCGAACTGCTCGAGCTGCACGGCGAGCTCCAGCTCCTCCTGCAGCTCCCTGACCTTTCTCCTGAGGCTCACCTGCTTGCCGTAGCGCTGCGGCACTTTGCCGAGGTGACGGGTGTTTCCATGAATGCTCCTCAAGAGCGGTATGAGCTGCTTCTGAAAAAACTCATAGCACTGCGAGCACCCGAGCCGGCCCACATCCTGGAACGCGGAATAGCTCGTCCCGCAGTTCGGACAACTGTCGGGGGAGGCGCCCTTTTCCGCCGCCGCAAACGCCGAGTCGAAGAGGCCCGCGACGAAATCGGTCATCGCGAAGTTGCTCTTCTTGAGCTCGTCGAAGCCGCGCTCCTCGGCGCACAGCGGGCATATATGTATCGCACGAACCTTGTTGCCCTCGACGTTCGTGACGTGAATCGTCGCTTCACGCTTCTTACAGAACTGGCACTGCATATCCGCCTTTCTCGATCGGGTGGAGCGTCCCCTCGGCGAGCACGAAGCCCCGGTCGGCCCTCTCGAGGAGCTCCCGTTTATGCGTCACGATGATGAACGTCTGCCTCTTCGATCTGCTCAGCGCGTGAACGAGGCTGTGCAGGCTCTCGCTCGCCCGGTCGTCGAGGTTCCCTGAAGGCTCATCCGCCAGCACGATCGAGGGCTCGTTGACGAGCGCCCGTGCGACGGCCACCCGCTGTTGTTCCCCGCCCGAAAGCTCGGCGGGGCGGTGGTACAGCCGGGCCTCGAGCCCGACCTCCCGCAGGAGCATGAGCGAGCGCGCCTCCGCTGCCTCGCGGTCTCTCCCGCCGATCACGGCCGGCATCATCACGTTCTCGAGCGCGCTGAACTCGGGCAGGAGATAATGGAATTGGAACACGAAGCCAAGATCCCTGTTCCGCAAAAGATCGAGCTCGCGCGGCGAGCATTTCCGGGGATCAACGCCCCGTATGAGCACGCTCCCTCTGTCCGGCGCATCGAGCGTTCCGAGAATATGGAGCAAGGTGCTCTTCCCGGCGCCCGAGGCCCCTATTATCACGATGACCTCGCCGGCCGATACGCTCAGGTCGAGCCCCTTGAGAACCTCGATGGGCGTCTTCGTACCCTCGAAAACGCGCCATACTCCCCGGGCTTCAAGTATTTTTTCCTGCTCCATTAATATAACTCCGGGGACGCTAAAAGGCAATACGCCCCACTTCTCCGTAGCCGTGACCTGCATAATTAAAAATATTAGTCATATCGTATCGCATCGAGGGGGGGCATGCGGCATGCCTCCCAGCTCGGATAGACCGTTGCGACGAAACAGATCGCAAGGGATGCCAGACTCACCGTCACGACGTCGACCCAGTTCACGAGGACCGGGAGCGTGTTGATAAAATAGACGTCCGGCGGAAGATCTATCCTGATCTCCTTGAGCACCGCACAGATAATGAGACCGACGACGACCCCGAGCGCCGTGCCCGCCATGCCGATGAGTGTGCCCTGGAACATGAAGATCGACATGACCCCCCGCGACGAGGCGCCCATCGAGCGCAGGATGCCGATCTCGTTGCGCTTCTCCATGATCACCATCGTGAGCATCGCGACGAGGTTGAAGGCCGCGACGAGGATGATGAGCGTGAGCAGCAGAAACATGAGAATCTTCTCGACTTTGATATAGCTGAACAGGTTCCGGTTCATCTGGATCCAGTTGTTCGTGCTGTAGGCGGGAGACCTGAGGCTGTCCATGATCTTCGTGTCGATTCTGTCGGCCTTGTAGATGTCCTTGATCCGAACGCCGAGACCGTGCGTCGCCGCCTCGAAATCGAAGAACTTCTCCGCGTCCTTGAGGTCTATGTAGACGAAGCGCGAATCGAACTCGTAGACCCCCGTCTTGAAGAAGCCGATGACGCGGAATTGCTGCGTCTGGGGATGGATCGCTCCCGCCTTGAACTCCGCCGGCGCGGTCACGAGCGTGAGCACCTCGCCGAGGTAAACGAGAAGCTCGTCGCCGAGATCCTTGCCGAGCACGATGCCGGGCACGTTCTTCCCGTCGTCGAAGCCCTTGGCCGCGAAGGACGTGATCGGCGGCGATATCGAATCGATGACGGTGGAGACGGCGCGCTCCTTCTCGAGGTCGAGCCCTTTGACGATGGCGCCCTTCGTCTTGACCCGCACCCCGGGGACGACGTCGTAGTAGATGAGGGCCTCCCCCCTCACGAAGGGTGACGTCGCGACGACGCCCGGCACGCGGTCCACGAGCGTCGTCACCGAGTCCATCGCGGCCCATGCTCCCGGCGTGCGCGCGAACACGAGGACGTGCGTGTTGAACTCGACGATGCGGCTGCGGAGCTCGTTTTCGAAACCGTTCATGAGGGACAGCACGATGATGAGCGTTGCGACACCGACGAACGTCCCGACGATCGCGATCGCCGTGACGCGCGACACGAAGCCCTTGCGGCGCCTCGTCCTGAGATACTTCAAGGCGATCGAGAGCGAGTAGTGCATCGGTTTCATCCGTTTTCCCGGCCCTCTTCCGGCCGCATCTGCGGAAAGAGGATCACGTCACGGATCGAAGCGGAATTCGTGAGCAGCATGACGAGCCGGTCGATGCCGACGCCGAGCCCGCTGGTCGGCGGCATCCCGTATTCGAGCGCCCTGATGTAGTCCTCGTCGATGGGGTGCGTCTCGCGGCCGCCCGCCGCCGATGTGCGCGTAATGGCCTCGAACCGCTCCCGCTGGTCCTGGGGGTCGTTGAGCTCGCTGAAAGCGTTGCCGACCTCGTACCCGGCGATGTAGGGCTCGAAGCGCTCGACGACACCGGGCTCGCTCCGGTGGCGCTTGGCGAGCGGCGAAATCTCCACCGGATAGTCCATCACGAAGGTCGGCTGAACGAGCCGCGGCTCGACGAGCTCGGAGAAGAGAGCATCGAGGAAATCGCCCCGCGATTTCGCCCCGTCCACATCGATCCCCCGCGCGAGCGCGATCGTTCTCAGCGTCGCCTCGTCGGCGCCCCTGACGTCCTCGCCCGCCGCATCCTGAAGCGCGTCGAAGTACTTGAGCCGGCGCCACGGCGGCGCGAGATCGATCATATGATCTCCGTATTGCACCGTCGTGCCTCCGAGGATCT
>DATCCP010000117.1:0-3672 GCA_036511215.1 Candidatus Krumholzibacteriaceae bacterium | reverse complement strand
TCATCGGAGCGAACAAGTACTCATCGTTCTACAAGAGGGTGCACACCTTTTTCATCAGGGCCGTGGACAACAAGGGGGCCAGGTCCGAGGCGGCCTACCGGTCGTTCACCGCGAGAACACTCGCTCCATACGTGATCATCGACTCTCCGAGAAACTCGTTCCCCGGAAGGGAGCAATCGCTTCCCTCGCGCGTCAGGTTCGAGTGGCACGGGGAGGACCCGGTCGACCAGACGTGGAACATTCAGCTGCCCGAATCGATCCGCTACTTCGTCATGCTGTCTTCGAGCCACATCATGGACTCCCTCAACAGGAGGCCTGATGCGTTCGAGAAGAGATGGTGTCCGTGGAGAGCGTACAACGCCCCAGGAGACTCCGGGACTTCCACCATCATCGGCGACGACGAAATCCTGGCGAAGGGCTTCGGATACATCTTCGCCGTGCAGGCCAAAGACGAGGCGGGCGCCGTCACGTCGGTCTTCAATACGGCCGAGAACGTGAGGCAGTTCCGGGTCTTCAATCCGCCGGGACCGCTCCTCCGCGTGAAAGAGCCGAACCTGGGCATCTTCGCGGCCATCGGCGCCAACAGCAAGACGCAGACGTTTCGCGTCCCCGGAGGTTTCACGATGAGCTTCTCGTGGTCCGCGGACGCGAGCTCCTACGGCGCCGACATAAGCACATACCGGTACGGGTGGGACGTGACCGATCTCGCCGACCCGAACGACTGGGACGTCCTCGCCTCCCCCTACATCACCTCGGCTCCGGCGGTATCGTTCCGCTCGGGAGTGCACACCCTCTATGTCGAAGCGGTGGACGATATGGGCTCTTCGACGCTCGGCACGTTCGAGGTGACCGTATTCCCGCAGAAGATGGAGAAGAACCTTCTCTGGGTCGACGATTTCTACTCGACCAACTTTCCCCAGACGAACTACGGGTTTCCGACCGAGGCCGAGCATGATGAGTTCTGGACGAACGTCTGCCAGCGCGCGAAGGGTTTCAATCCCGGCGTGGACGTGTACGAGACGTCGAGCCACAGCTTCGCCCCGCCCGATATCGAGTTCCTGTGGAAGTACCGGAACATCATCTGGAGCTACACGAGCGCCGAGGACGTCATGGCGTGGGACGATATGGTGCGCTTCACCCCCGAAAGCCTGGTCGGGGTGTCGGGGAGCACGAGATTCAATTTTCTCTCATACTATGTCGCCGCCGGCGGGCACATATGGTCGGAGGGAAAATCCGATCAGCATGGCGGACTCGGGGCCGTGCTGTCCCAGACGAACCAGTCCTTTCCGAGGAACCTCCGGTGCGAGATCGCGGGCATTTCGACCGGGTGCGCGGGGGACACGAGCGGCGTCCTCAGCATCGCCTATCGCGTCTACTGCGTGACCGTGCTGGACAAGGTCAGGCCGGCCCCCCGCAATGACGTCCGGATGCCCCAGCGGAGGGTCGACTATGACGCCATGGCCTACGGCCTCACGGACACGCGCGACCCGCTCACCCTGGCCCACCCGGACCTGCCCGACACCCTCGTTCTCTGGGAGCGGGTGACGAGAGACGGCATGTTCTTCGATCCGAAGGTTCAGGGATTCACATACGTCGAGGTGTACAATTCGAACTACTGGATGAGGACGATCGGCGCAAAGAGCCAGGATTGTTTCCACCCCATGTACCGCATGAGAGCCCGGTACGCGCTCTCCGCGATCAACGGGGATGTCGTCGCCTTCTGGACGACGAAATTCGCGGACGTGGTGGCGGATGCGCCCGGCGCCGTCGCCGCGCCGAGCGTTCACTTCGGATTCCCGCTCTGGTTCTTCGACCGGACCCAGGTCAATGCGATCGCCGACGTGATCTTCAAGGAGTGGCAGATCAGCGTGTATCAGTAGGGCCCTCGCCGGGCTCGCCGCCCCGGCCGGGCGCCGCGAACGAGACCGGGTCCTGCCGGTAGTAGCGCGAGAGCTGCTCGTAGATATCCGGATGAGCGGCCTTGAGCTCGGCCGGCATCTCGAAGAAAGTCTCCGTGACAACCGCGAAGAACTCCGCAGGGCTTTCGATGGCGTACTCGTCGATGAGGACCGGCCGGTGACGCTCGACGCTTTCCACGAGCGCGTCGTATTCCCGCTCGAATACGCGCGCCCAGTCGGCGTACGCAGCCCTGTCCGCGAGGAGCGGCGCGCCGTCGGCGATCCCCGATTCGTCGTCGAGCTGGTGGGCGAACTCGTGGAACACGATGTTGTACCCGTCGTGAACGTCCGCGGCGGTCTCTATGACGTCGCTCCACGAAAGAACGAGTGCGCCGGTAGGCCAGGATTCGCCTTCGCGCTCCTCTAAATCCTCGATCACGACGCCGCCGGGCGCGCGCTCCTTGAGGGGCGCGACGAAGACGTGCGGATAGACGAGGATCGACTGCAGCGATGGGTACATGTCGGTTTTGCGGTGGAGCAGGAGAATACACGCCTCCGCAGCGATCGTGAGCCGGACCTCGTCCGTGATCTCGAACCCGTCGCATCCCTCGAAGTGCTTCTCGGCGAGAAAGATCTGGATGAGGCCCTGGAGCTCCTTCCTATCCTCGAGAGGCAGGAGCCGGTAGTACGGCACCATGCGCGCGACGATCGCAAGCCATTCGGGAGAGAGCGGCGTCTTCGCGAGACGCTCGCGGCGCTTCTTCTTCGTTTCAAACATGGGGCGCTACCGTGCTCCGGCCGACAGCTCTTCGATCTCGACGACGAGTTTCTCCCGCTCGATGCGCATCTCGGCATACATGAGCCTCGCCTCGACGAGCATGCGGCGGCTTTCAAGGATGTCCATGAGCCCCGCCCGGCCGTTCGAATACGAGGTGCCGGTGATCTGCACGGTCTCGTCCATCCGGGGAATTATCGATTGCTCGTAAAGGGCGATCTCGCGGTCGGCGTTTCGCAGGTCGTAGAGGGCGAGGATGGCGCTGGCCTTGAGGTCGCGCTCCATCTGGGTGCGCATGGAGCGGGAGGCTTCGAGCTCCGCACGCGCCTGGGCGATCGACGCGCGTATCGCGTCGAATCGCACGAACGGGGCCGTGAGCATCACCATGATGCTCTTCGCGGTCCCCGCGAGGTCGCCGCTCAGCGTCAAACCGAGATCGGGGATGTACTGCCGGCGCATGAGGGAAACGGTCTCCTCGCCGGCCTTCGCTTCGTGCGAGAGCGCCGCGAGCTCCGGGTTTCGATCCGCGAGAAACGCGAGGATCTCGGCGTCGCTGTAAGGCAGCTCGCGCGCGGCAGGGAGCGCTTTCGGAAGGTCGAGCGGCGCCGTGGGCTCCCGGCCGAGAATCGCGTTGAGCGCCGCGAGCTGCCCCGGGATCTTCGATCTCGATCCCTCGAGATTGTTGAGCGCGAGATCGATGTCGTTCCGCGCCTTGAGGGCCTCGAGGCTGCTCCCGGCTCCGGCGCGAATACGCGCATCCGCGTTGTCCGCGGCGCCGCGAAGAAGGGAGGTGTTCACCTCTTCGAGGCGAATCGATTCGGCAAGGAGAGCATAATCATAATACGATGAGAGCAGGTTCGTCCTGAGCGCGAGCTTCGCCGCGTCGAAGCGCGAGCCCGCGGCGCGGGCGAGCTCGAGGGCTCTCCGGCCCGCGGCTGTGACCTTTCCCGGCCAGGGGATATTCGTCATGGGATCGTTTTGGAGACCGAGTGTCGTTTG
>DATCCP010000116.1:0-4833 GCA_036511215.1 Candidatus Krumholzibacteriaceae bacterium | reverse complement strand
ATCGCGCGCGTCGAGTTCTACGAGAACTACATCTCTCTCGGCGCGGACTCGACGAGCCCCTACACGTACGCGTGGAACGGGATTCCGTTCGGCCGCTACCGGCTCACCGCGCGCGCGGTCCGCACGGACGGCCTCGCCGCGACGGCGAGCGTCGATTTCGAGATCACCTCGACGGCGGCCGTTCCGCCGGGGCATTCGATGCTGCCGGTGCCGCCCCGCGCGTTCCCGAATCCGTTCGACCGCCTCTCGACGATCGCGTTCTCGCTGTCGGCCGAGGACGAGGTGGAAATCGATATCTACGATTCTCTGGGCCGCCGCGTCGAACGGCTCTTCAGCGGCGAGCTCGGGGAAGGCGCCCACGAGTTGAGCTTCAATGCGGAAAGGTACTCTCCCGGCGTCTATTTTCTGAGACTCCGTTCGGGGGACGCCGTGCTGACGGGGAAGCTCATGGTCGTACGGTAGCGCGTCCGCGGCGCTTCGCGCCCCCGCCGTGCGGGATGGGCGCATCGGGCGGCGCCTTCGCAATCGCGATAACGGATGAATGAACCAACCGGCCTCGTCACAATCGTGATCATCGCAATCACGGCGCTCTTCTCCGCCGTCGGTTTCGCTTCTCCTCCGTTCATGGAGAGATACCTCTTCGAGCCGGAGATGGTCCTCCGGTACCGGCAGCACTACCGGCTCGTGTCGAGCGGTTTTCTCCACGCGAACGTCGCGCATCTCGTTATCAACATGTTCAGCCTCTATTCGTTCGGCGGATCCGTCGAGAGCACCGTGGGGGCGCCGACGTTCGTTATTATCTATTTCTCGAGCATACTCGGGGGGAATCTCCTCTCGCTGTTGCTCCACCGCAACCAGGCGTACCGGGCGCTCGGGGCTTCGGGGGGCGTGTGCGGCGTTGTGTTCGCCTCCATCTTCCTCATCCCCGGGAGCTCGGTGTATATGCTGCCGGTACCCGTGCCGATCCCGTCGCCGGTTTACGCCGTTCTCTTCATCGCAATCTCGGTTTTCGGCATCCAGAGCCGGCGGGGGAACATCGGTCACGACGCGCACCTCGGGGGCGCGATCATCGGTCTCATCGTGACGACGCTGCTTTATCCGCGCATCGTAACCCAAAACCTGTATCTATGGATGTTTGTCATGGGCATCGCCGTGGTGCTGTTCATCTACCTCTACCGGAGCCCGCGCTACCGGTCCGGGGGGGCTCCGCGCGGTACGCGGCGAACGTGACGAACGGGGGAGACGACCATGGAGATGAAGTCGATGAACCCGGCGACGGGGAAGGTCGTCGGGACCTACGAGGAGCTCGCTCCGGAGTCCGTCGGGCGGGCGATTGACGAGAGCGAGGCGGCGCTTGTCGGGTGGCGGGAGACCTCATTCGCCGAACGCGCGTCCCTCATGAGAGGAGCTGCGGGCGTTCTCAGAAGAGGCGCGGCGGACCTCTCGACTCTCATGGCGCTCGAGATGGGAAAGCCGGTCCGGCAGGGCAGGGCCGAGGTCGAGAAATGCGCGTTGGTCTGCGAATACTACGCCGAGCATGCGGCGCGCTTCCTCGAACCGGAGACCGTCGCGACGGACGCGCGGAGGAGCTTCGTCACCTTTCAACCGCTCGGGGTCGTTCTCGCCGTCATGCCGTGGAATTTTCCCTTCTGGCAGGTGTTCCGGTTTGCCGCGCCGGCGCTCATGGCGGGAAACGCGGGGCTTCTCAAGCACGCCTCCAACGTCTGCGGGTGCGCGCTCGCGATAGAGGATGTCTTCACGAAGGCGGCATTTCCCCGGGGCATTTTCAGGACGCTCCTCGTCGGAAGCGGCGCCGTGGAGGGGATCATCGCGCATAGGGCCGTCAGGGCGGTAACGCTGACGGGGAGCTCCCCCGCGGGACGGGCCGTCGCCCGGGCGGCCGGGGAACATCTCAAGAAAACGGTCCTCGAGCTCGGCGGGAGCGACGCGTACGTCATCCTCGAGGACGCGGATATCGAAGAGGCCGCCGCGATCTGCGCAGCGAGCAGGCTCATCAACTCGGGGCAGAGCTGCATCGCGGCGAAGCGGTTCATCGTCCCCGCCTCGCGGGGGGCGGAATTCACGGACATTTTCCTTCAGAAGATGAACGCCGCCCGCGTCGGCGATCCGCTCGATGAGGCGACCGACGTCGGCCCGCTCGCGCGGCCCGATCTGCGGGATGACCTGCACCGGCAGGTCGTGGACAGCGTCCGGAACGGCGCCGTCTGCCTCGCCGGGGGCGCAATTCCGGCCGGTCCCGGCGCCTTCTACCCGCCGACGGTGCTCGCGGGCGTGAGAAAGGGAATGAGCGCGTACGACGAGGAGCTCTTCGGCCCCGTCGCCGCCGTCATCACGGTGAAAGACGAAGAGGAGGCGATCCGCGTGGCGAACGACACGAGCTTCGGCCTCGGCGCGGCCGTCTTCACGCTCGATCTCGAACGCGGCGAGCGCATCGCCGCAACGCGCATCGAGGCGGGCTCGTGTTTCGTCAACTCATTCGTGAAATCGGACCCGCGTCTTCCCTTCGGCGGGATCAAGGAGAGCGGCTACGGGCGGGAGCTCTCGCATTTCGGCATCAGGGAGTTCGTCAACGTCAAAACCGTGTACGTCGCGTGAGCCGG
The DNA here is from genome assembly GCA_036511215.1 of Candidatus Krumholzibacteriaceae bacterium. Classification (GTDB taxonomy): domain Bacteria; phylum Krumholzibacteriota; class Krumholzibacteriia; order Krumholzibacteriales; family Krumholzibacteriaceae; genus SSS58A. The sequence continues at coordinate 2,212 of DATCCP010000116.1, read as the reverse complement.
CCGGATCGATGGCGGGGCGAGGCTCCCCGTTACCTCTTGACAGTCGGCGCGGTGCTCGTGCAATCTGAGCGCTGAATCTCCGCATCGCGGCGTTCGGGAGGAGCGCTTCGTGGCCAGCACGTACGATATTCTGAAGGAACGCGGATTCGTCGAGCAGGTCTCCGACGAGGGGAACGTTCGCGACATGCTCGCCCATCCGGTCACCTGCTATATCGGTTTCGACCCGACCTCGTCGAGCTTCCACGTCGGGAGCCTCGTTCCCATCATGGCGCTCGCCCACATGCAGCGGCACGGCCATCTCGTGCTCGCGGTCGTGGGAGGAGGCACCGCGATGATCGGGGATCCGAGCGGGAAAACGGAGCTGAGGCAGCTCGTTCCGAAGGAGGAGCTCGACGCGAACGCGGAGGGGCTGAAGGCGCAGCTTGCGCACTTCATCGATTTCTCGCTCGGCCGCGCCCGCATGATCGACAACGCCGAATGGCTCAGGCCGCTCAACTACATCGAGTTTCTGAGGGACATCGGACGCCACTTCAGCGTCAACCGGATGCTCGCAGCCGAATCGTACCGGATGCGGCTTGAAACGGGGCTCAATTTCATCGAGTTCAACTACATGCTGCTCCAGGCATACGACTACCTGACGCTCTACCGGCGCCACGGGTGCACGCTTCAGATGGGTGGGAACGATCAATGGGGGAATATCCTCGCCGGAGCCGATCTCATACGGCGCATCGAAGGGGCTCAAGCCGAGGCGCTCACGTTTCCGCTCGTCACGACGTCAACGGGAGCGAAGATGGGGAAGTCCGAGAAGGGCGCCGTCTGGCTCGACCCGCAACGCACCTCTCCGTACGAATACTATCAATTCTGGATCAACACCGACGACCGGGACGTCGGCCGCTTCCTTTCCCTGTTCACCTTCCTCCCGATGGATGAGGTGCGCGAGCTCTCGTCCTTGAAGGGAGAAGATCTGCGCCGGGCCAAGGAAACCCTCGCATACGAGGCGACGAAGCTGAATCACGGCGAGGAGGAGGCGGCGAAATCCCGCGAGGCGTCGCGGGCCCTCTTCTCGGGGGAGGGGGACGCCGGCGGGTCCGTTCCGACCGTCGCCATCGCTCGCGCGCGCCTCGAGGAAGGAATTCCGGCGTTTGTCCTCTTCGCGGATGCGGGGCTCGTCAAGACGCGGGGAGAGGCCCGGAGGCTCATCGCCCAGGGGGGCGCCTACGTCAATAGCCGCCGCATCGAGGCGACGGACGAAATGATCACGAGCGTCGACCTGAAGAGCGGCGCGCTGCTTCTCCGCGCCGGGAAGAAGAAGTACGTGCGCGTGACTCCCTCATGAGCCGTCACGCGCCGAGGATCTCCGCATAGAGACTTTGAATCCCCCTTGAATAGGCCTCGGCGTCGAAAAGACTCTCCGCGCGCGCGCGCGCGGCCGCGCCGAAGCGGCGCCGCAGCGCCTCGTCCTCGATGAGCCGCAGGAGGGCCGCGGCGAGGCTCTCGGGATCCATCGCGTCGTAGAGAAGCCCGTTCACTCCGTGATCGACGATCTCGGGATTGCCGCCCCGGTTCGAGGCGACGACGGGCCTCCCGAGCGCGAGCGCCTCGAGCGCGGTGTTCGAGAGGGGCTCGGGATCGATCGAGGAATTCACGACGATGTCGCACCCCGCCATGAGGTCGAGGGCGTCTTTCCTGAAGCCCGGCAGATGGAATCTCGCGGCGAACGCCGGATCCGATTCGACGCTGCGCCGCACGTTCGGTTCTTCGGGGCCCGCTCCCGCCATGATGAACTCCGCGTCGCGCCGCCGGGCGAGGACGATCCGTGCGGCCTCCACGAACTGATCGCAGCCTTTCCACCGCTCGAACCGCGCGAACCATCCGACGAGCACGCGGTCGCGACGCGCGGGCCCGCGCGGAACGAGCGCGGCGAGGCCGACACCGTCGTATATCGTCTGAACCCGCCCGGCGGCGAGACCTTCGGCGATGTAGTGAGCCCGCACGGCGTTCGAGACGCAGACGAACCGCTCGACGCGGCGGGCGAGGAGGCGGTGGAAGGCGGTGAGCCAAAAGAAGCCCCGCTGGTGGCTCACGGCCGGAAGCCCCGCGCGCGCGGCGCCGACGAGCGCGCCGAGATTCGTTGGGACCGAGTTGTTCGCATGAAGGAGCGCGAAGCCCTCGCTTCGCATCCAGCGCGCGAGCCTGAGCGACTCGCCCCGTT
>DATCCP010000115.1:0-3588 GCA_036511215.1 Candidatus Krumholzibacteriaceae bacterium | reverse complement strand
CCTCGCCGCCGTCCTGTGCGTTCTCGCGATCGACGTCCGCCGGAGAATGCTCCGGAGAAGCTACCCGCTCGAGGGAACGATATCCCTCATTCCCATTCTCGACATCGTCTCTCTCGTCAACTCCAACCTGCGGACCGGCCGACTCCTCGTCGTGAACACCGATTCGAACGGGGATATCTACTTCGAGAAGGGTGAGATCATTCACGCGCGCTGCGACGGTCTCACCGGCAAGCTCGCTTTTCACAAGCTCATGGACCTCCGCTCGGGGCGATTCTTCTTTCACAACCACCTGCCGAACGTCCGCCACACGATCATGGAGCCGTTGAGCCTGCTCCTCCTCTCGATGAATCCGCACGAGGAGAGGGGCGCGGAGCTCGAGCGCGGCGCCGGGCGCACAGAGGTCTTTGCGACTCGCCGCTGATTGCTCCTTGGCTCGCTTTTCCCTAGATGATAGTCGCGAACACCGCGCGGTCGGAGGGATCGGAGCATGCGCCGGGCTCGCGGCTGTAGGTGATCTCCCATCGAATCGCCGGATAGAGCTCCTCCCCCCGCTCGCGGCAGCAGTTCGCGAACCGCTCGCGGAGACTCTTCATCGCCTCTTCGATCTGCGCCCGCGAGGCGCCGGTCACGAAGAGCGCGAAGCGATCGGGTCTCTCCTCGCGCGCGACGAGCCACTCGTCCTTCCCGAAGAGGGCGCAGAGGTTCGTCTCGAGCAGCCGCGAGAATCTGCGCACGTCGGGGACTGCGCCGTACAGGCGCATCGAGACGAGGCGGAACGCGGTGCGCTCGAGATCCGAACGCTCGAGCATCATGTGGAGCGGATGAATGAGGTCCCGGTCCTTGTCAAAGGAGGGCTGAGCGGGCAGCCTCAGGCGGAGCGCGTCGTTCGCGGCGACCATGTGCGTACCGTCGAGTGCGCCGGCGAGCCGTTCGAGGATAAGCTCTTTGCGAATCTCATCGAGTGCGAAGTAGTCCTTGAGGGACGCTTGGTTCTCGCCGGTCCGTCCGCGCGGGAAGAGCGTTATAAAGAGCGCCGGCTCCTCGACGCCGTCTTCCACGCCGTCGTTCGCCGTGACCGTGCACTCGATGTACGGAAGCTCGCCGAGCCAGCCCGCCATGGCCTCCACCCCGTTCATGACATACTCCTTGAGCCGCGACCTGCACGTGAGCGCCGTGCAGTCCGGGGCACGGAGCTTGAATCCCTTGATGAGGCCGTTGCGCTCGCATTCGCCGAGGATCGCGCCGAGCTCTTTGCCGACCCTGATCAACGACCGGTAGGCGTTGATCTCGCCAGACTCAACCATGAACACCTTCTGAAGCCCGTCGAGCGAGGTGATAAGCTTCTCAATGTTGCGGCACCCGATGTCGAGGAACCGTTCGCGTTCGGCGACGTCGAGCGTCTCGTCTTTCCCGCTGAGGATCTGGACGGCGTTCCGCGCGGAAGTCAGTGGCGTCCGCATACGGTGCGACAGATAGGTCCAGAACCGCGAATGGAACTCATCGAGCTTGCGCCACTCGGAAAAATCGTGCATGAGCACGAGGTACCCGCGCCCCGGCGCCACGCCCGCGACCTCATGGGTCTCGAAACCGACGAGGCGCCGCGCACCGGCGCAGTCGGACTTCGACACGTCGAGAAAGACCACGCCGCCGTACCCGCCTTGCTCCTTCACAACCTGCGCGGCGAGTTTTCCCCGATCGAGGACCTCCTGCACCTCGCGGACGTCGGAGGCATCGAGAATTTCACGGGCCCGCCTGTTCGCATAGAACGCAACGCATTCCTCATCGAGAAAGACGACCCCCTGGCCGATCGGCTCGAGCAGGGATCGCAGGAGCTCGACCGCGGGGAGGTCGCGCCGGGCCCGGGCCCTGACCTTTGCGATGAGTAGATCGAGATCGCCGTCCTTCACGGGTTTTGCGAGGATCTCGTCGGCGCCGTTCATGATCGCGGCGACGAGATCGGCCTGCTCCCGGGACGCGGTCGCGACGACGATCGTCCCGCGGTAGCCGCGCGCGCGCGCCTTTGCGGCGAGATCGGTGCCGCGCATGAGAGGCATTTCGAGATCGGTAAAGAGAACCGCGGGGGAGGCGGCCGCGATTTCATCGAGGAGGCGCCCCGGATCGTCGAAGCGAACCGGCTCGAAGCCGCGCCGCTCGAGACGCCGTTCGAGGAGCTCCGCCATGAGAGGATCGTCATCTATAATATACGCCGTTTCGCGGGCCGTGCCGGACGCATCCGCGCGCATCGTGCGGGTTTTTGTGACGGGTTCGTTCGACATTCGGATGTTTCCTTTCACCGTTGCATCGTACCCCTTGCACCGTAACCCTTTACATCCCCGGCACGGCCAAACGCAAGGCGTATGCCTCGATTCATGCGGAACGACGGGGGCATCCGCACACGTTCGCTCAATCATAAGGAACTATGGGAACCCCGAGTTTTTGCAATATGCACTTAGGGGCGGCCCGAATCGGGCTTCGGAATGGGCCCGCCGGAGTCGGGCTTCGGAGGGGGCTCGCCGGAGTCGGGCTTCGGAGAGGGCCGGTGCGGCGGGAGACGGTACGTAAAGGAGATCGAAACGGTCGAGTCGAAGACGCGCGCTTCCGCGCCTCCCGCTTCGAACTCACCGGCGATCCCGACCGCGAGCTGCGGCGAGAGGCCGCGGTCGAGTGAGAGGAAATAGACGTTTCTCGTGCCGCCGCCGTGGAAGCTCATGAGGAAAGCGGCAGCTCTGACCGTGCCTGCCGCCGGCAGGTTGACGCCGGCCGAGGCCGCGAGCGTCGCGTGCCGGTCGTCGGAAAAGTCCGTGCTGTGCAGCGATTCACCGGAGAGCGTGTAGACCGCGGCGGCCTGGAAGGCGACTCCATGCCGCATAAAGCGCGCTTCGAGACCCGCTTCTCCCTGGAGCGCGGCGTTGGAGAACGGGCGGAGCGTCTTCGAGCCGCTCGGAACCCGCAGGTTGCCGCGGAGAAAGAACCCCGAGGTATTGAGCGTGTCTCCCCAGATGCGGGCGGTCGCGCGGAGCAGCATATCCCCCACGCCGTAGATGGTCCCCGAGCTTTTACTCACCGTCGGGAACAGAAAATCGAGAAGCACGTCGTAGCGGGGCGCCGGCCGCAGGGCGAGGGCGCCCGTGAGCAGCGAGGCGCGCTCCCGCCCGAGATTGCACTCGGTCTGCCGGAAGGCGAGCGTGCGCACGGAATCCGCCGTCGAGAAAAACGAGGGGAGATCATCGTAGAGCCCGGTCGCACCGAGGGGCGCTACCGGCCCGGCAAGAGCTGCAATGACGAGGGAGATCAGGAAGGATGTGAATCTCAATGAGCGTCCCTTCTACGCGACGCCCTCCAGCAAGCGGGTCTTTCCCTGATTCACGAAATGTACGAGGATCGTTTTGCGGTGCCCGGAGAGGGTCTCCTTCGCGATCACCTTTCCGTAATCGTTCCAGGAGCGATGGTAGATGACGTCGCCGACCTGGTATTCGTTCGATTCCTGATATTCGCGCGCGCTTTCCGTGGAGATGTCTTCCATGGAGAGATCATCGCTCCCCTTGCGGGCCTCCTCCCGCTCGTTCTCCTCGGCTTCGGCGACCTCTT
>DATCCP010000114.1:0-5402 GCA_036511215.1 Candidatus Krumholzibacteriaceae bacterium | reverse complement strand
GCTCGTCTCCGGCGCGGGCGGGGCGTTTCTCCTCCACGGCGTCACGGGCAGCGGCAAGACCGAGGTGTATCTCCGGTGCATCGACGAGGCGCTCGGCATGGGAAAGAGCGCCCTGGTCCTCATCCCCGAGATCGCGCTCATCCCGCAGACGACGGCGCGGTTCAAGCGGCGATTCGGCGCCACGGTCGCCGTGCTCCATAGCCGCCTCACGGGGGCGCAGCGCGCCGCGCTCTGGAAGGGTGCCCGCAGCGGCGAGATCCGCATCGTGATCGGTGCCCGCTCCGCGGTCTTCGTGCCGCTCGCCGATCTCGGAATCATCGTCGTCGACGAGGAGCAGGACTCTTCGTTCAAGCAAGAGGACAAGCCGCGCTACAACGCGGTGCAGGCCGCCGGGTTCAGGGCGCGTCGGGAGGGCGCCGTGCTCCTTCTCGGCTCGGCGACCCCGTCGCTCGAGGCCTACGACGCGGCGCGCAGGGGGCAAACCGGGTATCTCACGCTGCGCGCGAGGCCGGGGGGGCTCGAAATGCCGCGCGTCGAGATCGTCGACATGCGGAAGCGCTACGAAATCTTCTCCGAGGAGCTGCTCCGCGCTCTCGAATCCTGCATCGCCCGGCGCGAGCAGGCGGTCATTCTCATCAACCGGCGCGGCCACGCGAACTTCGTCCAGTGCCGCAGTTGTGGCTGGATCGAGCAGTGCCCCAATTGCTCGATCTCGCTCACGTTTCACAGCCGCGGACAGAAGCTCCTCTGCCATTACTGCGGATTCAGGGAAGACGTCCCCGACGCCTGTCCGCGCTGCGGCGCGTACAAGATCGTCCACCGGGGCGTCGGCACGGAGCGCGTCGAGATGGAACTCATGAATCTTCTGCCCGGTGTGAGGGTGGCCCGGATGGATCTCGATACGACCGCGGGCCGGGCCGGGCACCTCGCCGTGCTCGAGACCTTCGCGACCGGCGAGCGGGACGTGCTCCTCGGCACGCAGATGGTGGCCAAGGGGCACCATTACCCGAACGTGACGCTTGTCGGCGTGCTCACGGCGGACCGGGGACTCCAGTTCCCCGATTTTCGCGCGGCGGAAAAGACCTTCCGGCTGCTCTTCCAGGCGGCGGGGAGAACGGGGCGGGGGGAAAAAGGGGGCACGGTCCTGATCCAGACGTACGCCCCCGATCATTTCATCTATCAGTACCTCGTGCGCCACGACTACGAGGGGTTCGCCGCGAAGGAGCTCGAGATGCGCGAGGCGCTCGGGTATCCGCCGGCCGGCTCTCTCATGCTCTTCACCGTCTCGTCGCGCTCGCGGGAGCAGGCCGCCCGCGCCGCGGAGCTGGTCGCCGGGGCGCTCGAGAAGGCGGTCGGAGGAGGCTCCGCCGGGGTTCTCGGGCCGACCCCGGCGCTCATCGAACGGCTCCGGGGGAGGCACCGGCTCCAGATTCTCGTGAGGGGGCTCCTGGATGACGGGCTCAGGCTGAACCTGCTGCGGGCCGCGCGCGTGTCGCTGTCCGGAATGAAGCCGGTCGATCTCCAGTGGGACGTCGATCCCATCGAGCTTTCGTAGCCCGATAGTGCTTGACACCGCGCGCGGCGATTGGTAGTTTTGCTCAAAGGATATCACCGCCTCATGAAGATCAAGATTGCTTGATCACGCTCAGCGTTTTCCAGGAGGAATCCCCCGGGCACAGTCAGGAAATATCCCCACAGCCTGAGTCCCCGGAGCGCATAGAGGTTCACCGGCGAATCGATTCGGAAGGAGGCATCGAACAGATGAGGAAAATTACGGCGATTGTCGCGATCGTCGTTGTCTCGCTCTTCGCCATATACGGGTGCAAGAGCGTCGAGACGACGAGTGCAGTGCTTCACAACGAGCACGGCCAGTACGAAAAGGCGATCGAGATGTCCAAGAAGGCGCTCGAGAAGAACCCGAATGATGCCGAGGCGCACTTCCAGCTCGGCGTTTCATACAGCTACACGGGGGACATGGCCAACGCGTACAAGGAGTTCATGACGGCAGCGAGGCTCGATCCCGGGAAGACCGCGGACGCCGAAACCGACATCAAGTCCAACTGGGCGAAGCACTTCAACAACGGTCTGGCCGAAGTCCAGGCGGAGAATCTCGCCGGCGGGGCGCACGAATTCGAGCTCACGACCGAGGCCGATCCGCGACAGGTCAAGGGCTGGCTGAACCTCACGAAAGTGTATAACAACCTGGCGCAGAACGATACCACCTACCTTCCGAAGGTGTACGAAACGGTCGACACCCTCCTCGCGAAGACGACCGAGAAGGACGAATCGTACGTGAGCGTGCTGTCGCTCAGCGGAGGGATCATGGTCAAGCGCGGGATGAACGACGAGGCGCAGAAGCTCTTCGAGAAGCTCCTCCTTGTCGACCCGACGAAATTCGAGGACGTCGAGCGCGCCGCGAACGTGTATCTCGCCAAGCGGGAGTGGATCACGGGCGCCACGTACCTCCAGATGGCGATGGAAGCGCGGAAAAAGACGAACGCGGAGGATTTCGAGTCGTATTACAACCTCGGCGCGGTCTATTTCAACGCGAAGAACTGTCCCAAGGCGATCGAGATGTACCTCGCCGCGATCGATCTCGACCCGGAGAACAGGCAGGGCAACTACGGCCTTCTGCTCGCGTACTACAGTTGCGAGATGTACGATGACGCGGCTCTTCAGGGACAGAAATACATCGAAAAGAACGCTGACGATCCGAACGGATGGAGAATTCTCAGCCTCTCATACGGCAAAAAGGGCATGAAGCTCAAAGCCGAGGAGGCAGCGAAGAAGTACCAGGAACTCCAGGAGCTCTCGAAGTAAGGTTTGTTCCGAGAGGGCCGGGCCCCATGGCCCGGCCCCCTTCCCTCCACGCGTTCGACCTGGTTTTGGAACGATTTTTGCGATATGAGAGAATCGGGATACGCAATCCCATAATCCTTGACAAAGGGAGACGATTTCAGCTATTTTGGAAGGGCCTGAACATAGTAATCAGCCCAAACTCACTGTTAATTTTTCTCCAAGCCAGTTCGATGCTGTCCGCGTTCGAGGCTCTGGCCGGTTTAATCAATAACAAAGGAGTGTTCTGGCCGTGATGGATATTGCGGAACTGAAATCCAAGAAGATCGAGGAGCTCATCGACGTCGCCTCGACGTTCAGTATCGAGGGACTCTCGAGTCTCCGGAAGCAGGAGATCATATTCAAAATCCTCGAGGCGCAGGCCCAGCAAAACGGGCTCATATTCGCCGAGGGGGTTCTCCAGGTCCTGCCCGAGGGGTATGGGTTCCTCCGCTCGTCGACGTACAACTACCTGCCGGGCCCCGACGACATCTACGTTTCGCCGTCGCAGATCAAGAAATTCGATCTGCGGACCGGCGACACCGTTTCCGGGCAGGTTCGCGCGCCGAAGGAATCCGAGCGCTACTTCGCTCTCCTCAAGGTGGAGATGGTCGACGGCGAGCATCCCGAGGAGACCAAGAAGAAAACGCTTTTCGACAACCTTACCCCGCTCTACCCGAACGAAATCATCAACATCGAGCACGACCCGGACGATCTGTCGACGCGCCTCATGAACCTTTTGACCCCGATCGGTAAGGGGCAGCGCGGTCTCATCGTCTCGCCGCCCCGGGCCGGGAAGACCATCATCATGCAGAAGATAGCGAACTCGATCACGGCGAATCACCCCGAGATCTACCTGATCGTGCTTCTCATCGACGAGAGGCCGGAGGAGGTCACCGACATGGAGCGGTCCGTAAAGGGCGAGGTGATCAGCTCGACGTTCGACGAGCCCGCCGACCGCCACGTGCAGGTGGCCGACATGGTAATCGAGAAGGCAAAGCGCCTCGTCGAGCACGGCAAGGACGTCGTCATTCTCCTCGACAGCATCACGCGGCTCGCGCGGGCGCACAACGCGGTCGTGCCCCACTCGGGCAAGATTCTTTCGGGAGGCGTCGATTCGAACGCCCTCCAGAGACCGAAGCGCTTCTTCGGCGCGGCGCGCAACACGGAGGAGGAGGGGAGCCTCACGATCATCGCGACGGCCCTCATCGAAACGGGAAGCCGCATGGACGAGGTCATCTTCGAGGAGTTCAAGGGAACGGGAAACCTGGAAATCGTCCTCGACCGGCGTCTCGCCGACAAGCGCGTGTTCCCGGCGATCGACATATTCCGCTCGGGCACGAGAAAAGAGGAGCTCCTGCTGCCGGAGAAGGTTCTCAGCAAGGTCTACATCCTGCGTAAGTTCTTGAGCGACAAGAACGTCGTCGAGGCGATGGAGTTTCTCCTCGAGAAGATGTCGAAGACGAAATCAAACGCGAAGTTCCTCCAGTCGATGAACGCGTAGGCGCTCCCCGGGCCCGGGCGCGCGCGAAGCCCTCCGGAGACACCCGCAAAATTCCGTTTGCAGTTTCGACCTTCCGTTATTACATTTAGCAGGCTTTCTGTGGTATACTGTATCGATGCGCCGGTCTTCCGCGCGTGTGTATGACGACGATAAACAGGGAGTCGGTAATGAAAAAGGAAATCCATCCAGAATACAAGAAAACCAAGATCACCTGTATCTGCGGGAACGTGATCGAGACATCCTCTACGGCGCAGGACATTCACGTGGAAATCTGCTCGCGGTGCCATCCGTTCTTCACGGGCAAGCAGAAGCTCATCGACACCGCCGGCCGCGTGGAGCGTTTCCAGCGGAAATACGGCGACTACCGCAAGAAGAAAGACGAAAAGGACGCGGGGAAGTAACGCTCGCTTTACGACCCTCGGCCGTCTTTCATTGAGGGGTTCATGTCCGAACAGGAAGCGAGAAAACGCCTTCAGGTGGGGGGCCAGGCCGTCATCGAGGGCGTGATGATGCGTTCGCCGGAGTGTATCGCGACAGCCGTGCGGACCCCGGGCGGCGAGATCGTCGTCGAGAAAGAGCCCTTCACGAGCCTCACGAGGCGCTACCGCATCCTCAATATCCCGATCATCCGCGGAGCCATCGCGTTCGTCGAGACGTTCGTCATCGCGATCAAGGCGCTCTCGTTCTCCGCCGATAAGGCGGCGGGGCCCGCGGAATCGACGGAGGACTCCCGCACGAAGAAAAAGGGCGGCGGGGGGCTCTCGTCCCTCACCATCGCCATCACGATCGTCGCGGCCTTCGCGCTCGGCTTCGGGCTGTTCTTCTACCTCCCGCTTCTGATTACGGAATTGACCGGGCTCACCCAGGGCGTGCTCTTCAACCTCGTCGACGGCCTCATCCGTCTCGTTTTCCTCGTTCTGTACATCGTGCTCATCACGCGCTGGAAGGAGATGCGGAGAATATTCGAGTACCACGGCGCCGAGCACAAGACGATCGCCGCGTTCGAGGAGGAAGGGACGGCGACCCCCGAGAACGTCCGGGCCTACTCGACGCTCCACGCGCG
>DATCCP010000113.1:0-18071 GCA_036511215.1 Candidatus Krumholzibacteriaceae bacterium | reverse complement strand
GGTGCGCCTGAGCGCGCCGAACACCTCTTCCGCGCTCGTGCGGTCCCCCGATCGCGCGTAGAGCTCCGAGAGGAGAGCCCTGAGTCCGGGGTCGCCTTCATATTTCTCTCCGGTAATCCCGCGAATCAACTCGATGAGGCCCCCGACCGCCGCCGCGTTCATGTCGACGGCGCGCCGTGCTGCGCGCACCCCCTTGTCCCAGACGCCGCTCGCGAAGTACGCGCGCGCGAGGAGGTTCTGTCCGGGAGCCGTGGGGGAGGCCGCTTCGTTTCGCTCGAGCCATTCGATGACCGCGCCCGCGCGCTCCGGCGCGCCGGCCGCGAGGCGTTCGAGAACGGGGATCGCCTCTTTCACGTGGCCCGTTCCGGCCGCGGCGTCGCAGAAGAGGAACGCGATGTCGGGGGCGGCAAATACGGTTTCCGGAAGCGCCGCGAGCCGGCTCTCCGCGAGCGCCATCCGCTCGTTTCGGGGGAGCGCGGCCGGCCCTGCCGGCGAGGAGGCCGGCTCGTTCCATACGTACGCGCGAATGAGGGCGGCGCCGCCTGCGGCGTCCCCTGACCGCGCGAGAATCTCACCGAGGATGAGGTCCCGGTTCGGCCCCGGGTTCTTGGCCTTCTCGAGCGCGGACCGGATCTTCTCGATCGGAGGGCGTTCGAGCGCGAGGCACTGGAAGAATCGAGCCTCCGCCTTGTCCGGATGCTCGAGGTACAGCGACGCGAGCCCGAGGTAGAATTTCACGAGTGCGTGAGAGGGGAGCTCCTGCTCGATCTGCACGAGGATCGCGCCGATCGCCTGCGCGTCGCCGGAGAGCACCTCGAGGGCCCGGCCGAGCGATTCGGCCGCCTTCTCGAACTGTTTGCTCTCCTTGCGGAGCATGCCGAGGAGAAGCTCGTTTTCCGCGAGCAGCGTCGAGCGTTCGTCCCCTTCCCCCGCGATGTTCCTCGATCTCGTTTCCCCCCGCTTCGCGAGGTCGTTGACGAACGACTCGGGGCTCGCGCGGAGCAGGTTCTCGATTGCCTCAAGGTCTCTCGCCTTGAGGAGTGTTTCGACGATGAAGCTTCCGAGGAGCGTGCTGAACGAATGCATGAACGCGGCCCGGGCGAACTCGATGATCTCGCCTCTCCGGTTCGCATGGCGTTTGTGGGCGTTCTTGAGAACGTTCGCCGCCTGCGGATAGTCTGAGAGATCGAGACAGGCCTGCGCCGTCTCGATCGAGAGATCGTAATCGTCCGGCCATTTCTCGAGCGCATCGACGGCCGTCTTGCGGGCCTTGGTCAGGTCTCCGCGCTCGCGCTCCTGCAGTATCTTCTTGAGCGCCTTCTCCTGCGTGAGAAAGAGAGGCATCTTCCCGGTAAGTAAATCTTTCATGGCTTCTCCGATGTAAAGCTATCCCGAGCACCGCGGAGCGAAATACGTACCATTCCCGAGCGTTTTCTCCGTTCTCTTTAATCGTTGATAACTCGGGGGGTTAGGTGTAGATTTATTCCCGTGCGCTCGGGGAAGCGGCCGGAGTTGTTGCAATTTGCGAGATATCCGGTTCCCCGATCGATGCAAATGCTTATGCCGGAGGTTGTTCGCGTGGCGGCTCGCTACGTCGTATCGACCGAAATCCAGTTCTCGGCTTCGCACGCTCTGACCGGGTACCGCGGGGATTGCTCTCGCGTGCACGGTCACAACTGGGTCGCGCGGGTATCGTACCGGTTCGCCGCGGTGGATGCGCTCGGGCTTACGATCGACTACCGGGAACTGCGGAGCCTCCTGGAGCGCGTGATCATGCCCCGTTTCGACCATCGCCATTTGAATGACATTCCTCCCTTCGACACGATGAATCCCACATCGGAGAATATCGCCGCCGAGATCTTCCGGCTCTGCCTGGAAGAGATCATGATCCGGGGCGGGACGCTGCGAGAGGTCGAGCTCTGGGAATCGCCGACGGACATGGTGCGGTACCGTGAAGATTGAAGCGCCGCGCGCGGGACGAGCGGTCACGCTTCTGTCCGGCGGGCTCGACTCCACCGTCGCCCTGGCGCTGGCCGGGACGGAGGGGTGGGAGCCGGCCGCCGCGCTGTTCTTCGACTACGGGCAGCATGCCGCGCGCAGGGAGGAGGACGCGGCGCGGCGCATCGCCGGCCACTACCGCGTCTCGTTTGAGCGTCTCGATCTCCCGTGGCTCGCACGGTTGTCGACTTCGGCCCTCGTCGCGGGCTCGCGCGAGATTCCGTCATGGTCCGTCGAGGCGCTCGATGATGCGGCGCCGCGGGCCGTGTGGGTCGAGAACCGGAACGGAATTTTCATCAACATCGCCGCCTTCTACGCCGCCGAGCGCGGGAGCGAGGGCGTTATCGTCGGCTTCAACCGGGAGGAGGCAGCGGCGTTTCCCGATAACTCCGAGGCGTATCTGGAGCGGACGAACGGCGTCCTCGAGCTCGGGCTCGCCCGCCGCGTCCGCGTCGTGAGTCCGACGCTCCGCATGACGAAGCGCGAGATCGTGGAGCGCGCGCTCGCGCTCGAGATCCCGTGGGAGCTCCTCTGGAGCTGCTACCGCGGGGGGGAAGCGCCGTGCGGATCGTGCGAATCGTGTTTGCGGCTCAAGCGGGCCGTCGCCGGCACGCCGGCGGAGCGGCGAGTGAAGTTCGGAAAGGAGGACGCGTGAAGGAGAACGTGTTCGTTCTAGTGCAAACGGCGTTTCTCGCCGGGGAGATCGCATACACAGGCGCCGAGCTCCGCAGCCACTTTGTGCGGGAGAAGGCCGGGATTCCGTGGGACGGCGTCGTTGCGTTCACGGGCGCCTGCGGCGTGGCCGGCTCGCGCCTCGTCGATCTCGAGGACGCTGAGGAGCAGCACGAGATCGTCGCGAAACAGATGCTCCATTTCATCGGCGAGCACTTCCAGTGTCCGCTCCGCGAAGGGAACGTGCGCCTGAGGCTCTTTGCGTCGATCGTGAAGGAGACGCTCGAGGAGATGTCCCCGGGAATAGCGGTCGCGCGCAGCGGCGACGATCTCTTCGTGAAGGACCGCAAGCTCACCGTCGCCATTTGCACCGCCTCGCCCATGTCGCTCGTGTTTCATTTCGGCGTCAACGTCAATCCGTCGGGGGCCCCCGTCTCCGCGGTCGGGCTCAAGAAGCTCGGCGTCGACCCGAAGCAATTCGGCCTCGCCGTGCTGGACCGCTACGCGAGCGAGTGCGAATCGATCGAGCGCGCGCTCAGGAAGGTGCGGGGGGTCTCGTGACCATGGATGCCAGCGGGCACGTCGCCGAGGTCTTCCGGTCCATTCAGGGGGAGGGGCCCTACGTCGGCGTTCTCCAGATCTTTGTCCGTTTCGCCGGATGCTCGCTCCGCTGCGCGTACTGCGACACGCCGCGCTCGCGCGAGCGAACGCCGCGGTGCGTTCTCGGCGGCGGGCCTGAGGCGCGCGCCGCCGCCAATCCGGTCGATTCGCGCGAGATCGCCTCTTTCGTGCGCGCACTCGCGGAGGCCTCTCCCGGGATTCATTCGGTGAGCCTCACGGGGGGGGAGCCGCTCGAACAGAGCGAGTTTCTCGGCGCGCTCGCGGGGGATATCCGAAAAGCAGGTCTCCGCGTATACCTCGAGACGAACGGCCTCTTCGTGGATGCCGCCCGCGCGGCGGCGCCGCTCGTCGACATCGTCTCGATGGACATCAAGCTTCCGTCTCTCTGCGGGGGAGGCGATCTTTTCGCGACCTACCGGCGGGTGCTGCCCCTCTTCCGGAAGAGCGAGATCTTCTGCAAGGTTGTCGTGGCGCATGGCTTCGACGCGGGGGAGTTCGAGGCGGCGGCCCGACTCGTGGCGGAATTCGACCCGCGCACGCCCTTCATTATCCAGCCCGCGACGCCGAACGCCTCGTGCGGCGGGGTGAAGGGGGAGGAGCTCCTCGCTTCTTGCTTCACGGCGGCCGCGTATCTCGATGATGTACGTGTGATTCCCCAGTGCCATCAGTTGCTGGGGCTCGAGTAGAAATAAAAAACGCTGCGAGATAGTACGATGCAGGGTCGGGTTCGTGAAGGCGGCGACCATCTCGCAGCAATCAGGGAACAGAGCAAGGGGCATACCAGCATTCTATCCCGCGGAGGGCGACCTCGCGGCAACTGATTGATCGATAGCTCCTTGGGCGCGTTCCCCGGCGCGTTCAGTGTTGCCTGTTGATTCCCGTTGTTTCCCATCGCTTCCGTGCCGAAACCCTGGGCCGCACAATACGTTTCGCGCTTTTGCAATCGATCGCGTGCGTATCTGCAACGGACAGGGCCCGCCCGGCTCATCGGGGAGCCCACAGGGGCGCTCCAGAAATCTCTTGACAACTTGTAACTTCCGCATTAAAGACAATATATACTTGCGATCAGCGATCCCGGGCGGGAGGGGACTCACAACCCTGGATTATTCCAAGGAGGGTGTTCGATGACGAAGGCCGAAATCGTGGAAAACATTTCCAGCAGGACAGGGTTGACGAAGAAAGAAGTGGCGGAAGCCGTCGATAATTTCCTCAGTTGCATCGCCAAGGGTCTCGCCGACGGCAAGCACTACGAGATCCGCGGCTTCGGGACGTTCAAGGTGAAGGCCCGCAAGTCCAGGATGGCCAGAAATCCGAGGACCGGCGAGGCGGTTCCCGTTCCGGACCGCAAGGTCCCGGTGTTCAAGGTGTCGCGGGAGCTGAAGGAACTCGTCGCCCAATCCTGACATCCGCCCGCAAACTCTTCATTCATTTCCCGATAGCCCATGTTCCAGGCGCTACTGGAGAATAGGGGAGCCTTTTCGCGCGGCGGTCACAGGCGGTGTAACCTGACATGACAGAGAGAATCATCGATCTGAGGAGCGACACGGTCACGAGGCCTTCCCCCGGGATGCGGGAGGCGATCGCGAAGGCCGAGGTCGGCGACGACGTCTTCGGGGACGACCCGACGGTCAAGCGCCTCGAAGAGCGCATGGCGGCCCTCCTCGCCAAGGAGGCCGCGGTCTACGTGCCGAGCGGCACCATGTCGAACACGCTCGCGCTCCTCTCGCAGACGAGCCCGGGGGACGAGGTGATTCTCGACCGGAGATGCCACATATTCAACTACGAGGTCGCGGCGTCGGCGGTGCTCGGCGGTCTCCAGCTCTTTCCGATGGACGGACCCGGCGGGCTCCTCCCGCTCGAGGCGCTTCCCGCGGCCGTCCGCCCCGCGAACATTCACCATCCGCGCACGAGTCTCATATCCATAGAGAACACGCACAACCGTGCGGGGGGACGGGTGTACCCCTTCGAAGAGATCGAGGCGGTTTCACGATTCGCCCGCGAGCGCAGCCTGCGCCTGCACATGGACGGCGCCCGCCTCGCGAACGCGTCGGTGAAGACGGGGATAGCGTTCGAACGATACGGCACCCTCGTCGATTCGATCACGTTCTGCTTTTCCAAAGGGCTCGGGAGCCCCGTCGGCTCGATGCTCGTCTCGGACGCCTCCGCGATCGCGAAGGCGCGGGTATGGAGAAAGCGGCTCGGTGGAGGGATGCGTCAGGCCGGCATACTCGCCGCCGCGTGTCTCTACGCGCTCGATCACAACGTCGCGCGCCTCGCGGAGGATCACGACAAGGCCGGGCGGATCGGGCGGATCGTCGAGGCCTCGAAACGGTGCCGCCTCGCGTTCCCCGTGGAGACGAACATCGTCATTTTCGAGGCCGTCGATGGAGCCGCCGGCGCGCTCAGAATCGACGAGGCGCTGAGGAGAGAAGGGATTCTCGCTCACCCGTTCGGCGACCGGTACGTCCGCATGGTAACGCATCTCGACGTCACCGCGCCCGACATGGAGCGCCTCGAGCGCATTCTGCCCCGGATTCTCGCAGGCTGAGGCGCCGGACGTCCCACGGGAGTAGAAAATCGCCCATGAAACCGTATCCGTTCTACCTCGTGAGCACCCCCATCGGAAATCTCGGCGATTTCTCCGAGCGCGCGGCGGAAACCCTCCGTTCCGTGGATTGCGTTCTCGCCGAAGACACGCGCACCGTGCGGGTGCTCCTCGACCGTTACGGCATCCGCGTGCCCCTGCGTTCGTACCACGATCACAACAAGGAAGCGGTGGCGCCCGCCGTGATCCGCGAGATCGGAGAGGGGAAGCGCTTCGCGCTCGTTTCAGACGCGGGCACTCCGCTGATCTCTGATCCGGGATACTACCTCGTTCGGAGGCTCATCGAAGAGGGAGTGGCGTTCACGGCGGTTCCCGGCGCGAGCGCGGTGACGACGGCGCTCGTGCTCTCGGGTCTCCCTCCGGACCGGTTCACCTTCTACGGCTACGTTCCGCGCAAGGCCGGGGAGCGCGGGAAGGCGATACGCGAGGCGGCAGAGAGTCCATATACGTCCATTTTCTATGAGAGTCCCCATCGGCTCCAGAAGACGCTCGAAGCCGCCACGGAGATCCTCGGGGATCGCGAGGTCGTCGTGGCGCGGGAGCTCACGAAGTTGCACGAGGAGGTTCTGCGGGGGACGGCCGCGGAGCTCGCGGCGCATTTCTCGAAGACGGCGCCGCGCGGGGAGATCACACTCCTCGTGCGGGGGCTCGGGAAGCGGCGGAGCGGGGTGTGACCGGCCGGGCGGGTGGAGGGACCTCGCTCGCGCGTGTTGACACGCCGCGGCGGCGAGCCTCATAATGTCGCCTCCCGCGGGGGCCGCAGGCCCGGGAAAGAACAGGAGCGCTCGATGGCCGACAAGGGCACGGTGAAGAACAGGCTGCGCGGCCTTCTCGACCCCGTCGTGAGTCTCCTCATGAGGATCGGGGTCCCGCCGATGGCCGTCACCGTCGCGGGGCTCGTTCTGAGCCTCGCCGGCGCCTGCGCGATCGCACGCGGCGCCTTCATCGCGGGCGGCGTTCTCATCATCGTCTCGGGAGTCTGCGATACGCTCGACGGATCGCTCGCGCGGAAGGCCGGCAGGGAGAGCGTGTTCGGCGCGTTCATCGATTCGACGATCGACCGCGTCGCCGAGCTCGCCTGCTTCGGCGCCCTCGTCGTGTACTACGCGGCGCGTGGGGAGGCGGGACGCATCGCGCTCGTCCTCGCTATCGTCGCGCTCGCCGGATCCTTCCTCACGAGCTACACGAGGGCGAGGGCGGAAGGGCTCGGGCTCGAATGCCGCGTGGGGCTCCTCGAGCGCCCCGAGCGCGTCGCGCTCCTCGTCCTCGGGCTGCTCCTCGGCGCGAGAGTGCTCTTCGTCGTGATCGCGTGCCTCGCCGTTCTCACCATGGTGACCTCCCTGCAGCGGATCGTGCACGTGTACCGGTTGACGTCGCGCGGAGGGACCGAATGAAGGCCCGCCTCATAACGTTCGAGGGAATCGAGGGATCGGGAAAGACCGTCGTCTCGAGGGAAATCTCTCGCTCGCTCGAGCGCGCCGGCGTTGTCGTGACCCACGTCCGGGAGCCCGGCGGGACAGCGGTCTCGGAGGCGATCCGCGCGCTGCTCCTCGATCCCGCGCGCAAAGAGATGGACGCGAAGGCGGAGCTCTTTCTCTACCTCGCGAGTCGCGCTCAGCTCGTCGCCGAGGTGATCCGTCCCGCGCTGGAGGCGGGGCGCACCGTCGTCTGCGACCGGTACATGGACGCCTCCGTCGCGTACCAGGGGTGGGCGCGGGGCCTCGGAGAGAGGTTCGTCGCTGAGCTGAACGCCGCGGCCGTCGGCGGCGCCGTGCCCGACCGCACCTTTCTCTTCGACTGCCCCGTCGCGACGGGTCTCGGCCGCGGCCCCGAGAGACGGGAGGCCGAGGGCGTCGCCGCCCGGGACCGGCTCGAGCGGGAGGACACGAGCTTTCACGAGAAGGTGCGGGAGGGGTATCTGAGGCTCGCAAAGCGCGAAAGGAAACGGATCGTCGTGATCGACGCGGCTCGCTCGCTCGACGAGGTCGTCGCCGCAGTTCTCGGGAACCTTGAGAAGCTCTTCAGCGTAAGATTATCTGTATAGCCAATACGGCTTTGATTCCGCGATTCGACCTGTTATATTGTTGCCGCAGCCCGGGAAGTGGGAGTGCGCAGCCCTTGGTGGCATCCTTCTTGATGCCGGGATGGATAGAGTGGAATATTTTTGCGTCTCGGTCCCGTTCGTGATCGTACGCGCGGAGGTTCGGCCTTGAAATTGAACAAGAAAGCAATCATCGGTATCTCGCTTCTGTGCATCCTCGTCGTCGCGGCCATATTCGTCATGGCCGGCGACCGCGAGGAGAAGCAGAAGGATACGGTGTACCAGAATCTCGAGCAGTTCGGCGCAGTGCTCGACAAGATCCTCAACTACTACGTCGACGAGATCGACGCGGACAAGCTCATCAAGGCCGCGATCAACGGCATGCTCGATCAGCTCGACGAGCATTCTGTTTACATGGACAGCTACGAATACGAGAACCTCATGATCGCTACGAAGGGTGAGTTCGGCGGCCTCGGGATCACCCTCGGCTCCGTCGACGGGTACCCGACGGTCGTCTCGACCCTCGAGGACACGCCCGCATACCGCCTCGGCATCCAGGGAGGGGACAGGATCGTCCAGATCGAGGGCGCCTCTACGAAGGACTGGAAGACGGAGCAAGCGGTAACGAAGCTCCGCGGCCGGGAGGGGACCCAGGTCGCGATCACGGTGGCGCGGGAAGGGCTCCCCGATTCGCTTCGTTACACGATCACGCGCGAGATCATCCGCGTACCGAGCATCACCTACTCCGCGAATCTCAACGGCGTCGGATACATCCGGCTCGCCCAGTTCGCCGAGCGGACCGCGAGGGAGCTCGACGACATCGTGCGGGATTTCGAAAGGCAGAAGGTCAAAGGGCTCATCATCGACCTCCGGGGCAATCCCGGCGGGCTCCTGGAGTCGGCGCGCGAGGTCTCGGAGCTCTTCCTCGAGAAGGACAAGCTCATCGTGTACACCGAGAGCCGCATCCCGAGCCACAATTTGAAATACTACTCGCGCTCGACGAAGATCCACGACTCGGTTCCGCTCGTCGTCCTCGTCAACGGCTATAGCGCCTCGGCGTCCGAGATCGTGGCGGGCGCGCTCCAGGATTGGGACCGCGCCGTCATCGCGGGGCAGACGAGCTTCGGCAAGGGCTCCGTCCAGACCGTGTTCATGATCGGCAAGGACGCCCTCAAGCTCACGACGGCCAAGTACTTTACCCCGAGCGGCCGCTGCATCCATAAAGACCGCCCGCGGGGCGGCGAGGAAATGGCGGTCGAGGACGTACCGACCGCCGACACGACGAAAGCGGCGGCGAAGCCGGTCAAGGAGTTCCACACGGCGGGCGGCCGCGTCGTCTACGGCGGCGGCGGCATAACCCCCGACTGGGCCATCGCGCTTCCGAACTTCACGGGCTTCGAGCGCGATCTTGAGCTCCGCGGCCTGTTCTTCAACTTCGCCGTGCACTATACGGCGCACCACAAGGTATCGGACGATTTCAAGGTCACCGACGGCGTGCTCGCCGATTTCAGGACCTACTGCGGTGAGAACAAGTTCGCCGTCAAGGACTCGGCCTGGACCCCGGAAAACGTCGACTACGTGAAGCTCGCGATCAAGCGCGAGGTGTTCCGCAAGCTCATGGGCACGAAGGGCGCCTACCTCGCGACCCTCGACAAGGATGAAGAGGTGAACAAGGTGCTCGCGATGTTCCACGCCGCGCCGACCTTGCCGCAGATGTTCGCGTACGTGAGCGAGCAGTCGAAGAAGGATGAAGCCGCGAGGAAGGCCGAGCCCGCGAAGAAGGTCGAGGCCGCGAAGAAGTGAAGAAGGTCGCCATCATAAGCGATTTCGACGGCACGATCTCGCGGCGCGATGTCGGGCACCATTTCTTCGGCACCTTCATCCCCGATCGCGAGCGCTGGCTCGAGCTCCTGCAGCAGTGGCGGCTCGGGGTCATCAGCTCCCGGGAATGCCTCGAGGGGGAGATGTCGCTCGTGCGCGCCGACAAGGAGGACCTCGATACCTTCGCCGGAAACGAGGGTCTGGACCCCTATTTCAAGGATTTCGTCGACTTCTGCGACCGGCGCGGGATCGATATCCTCATCACGAGCGACGGCCTCGATTACTACATCGAGCGGCTCCTCATGCGATTCGGCCTCGGATACCTCGAGTTCAATGCGAACCGCCTCGTGATCGCGGACGGCGCCCTTCGCGGCATCGAATTCCCGCACTTCAACGCGATGGACTGCACGCGCTGCGGGAACTGCAAGCGCTCCCACCTCGAGAATCTGAAGCGGGAGGGCTACTTCACGGTGTACGTGGGGAACGGGTACAGCGACCGCTGCCCCGCCGAGCACGCCGACGTCGTTCTCGCGAAGGGCGAGCTCCTCGACCACTGCCGCGCGCAGGGGATCGCGCACATCCTGTTCGAGAACTTCCGCGACGTCGAGCGGGAGCTGACGGCGCGGTTCATCCTTCACTCCGGGAACATCTCGCTCTGACGCCGGCGCATCGCCTCCGTATAGAGCCTGCTCACGTATCCGATGAAATCGAAGAGATCCATGTCCTCGATCGTCTTCTTGGCGCGCAGCGTCCCCATCTTCTCCATGACGTCGTTGAGATCGTTCCTTGAGATGAGCCCCTTGTCGTAGAATTGCCAGAACTTGTCGAGCGTGTAGCGCAGGTCGGAAGCGTACTTCTTCTGCTGCGGCTCCGTGAGCCGCGCCTCGAGGCGTTTCGACGAGCGCTTGAACGTCTCGTGCGCGATCCATTGCCGCGACGAGACGATGAAGACGATGATCGCGGCGCAGACGGCGAGCGACGCGACGACGATCGTGAGCTTCCTGCGATTCATGGACGTTCCTCCCTTTCGACCCCGAGCGTCCGCGCGAACCATTCGACCGTAAGGCGCGCGGCCCGATCGAGGGCCGCCGTCGGCCGGCGCATGGGATGCCTGACGTTGAAGGTGTGTCCCGCGCCGTGAATGATCTCGAGCCGCGCCTCGGCGCCGCGCGGGCCGGCGACCAAGGCCTTTGTCTCGCGGAGCGTCACCGCTGCGTCCCGCTCGCCATGCACCATGAGGTGCGGGATGGCGAGCGCCGCGGCCGCTCGCGGGAGATCGAACACCTCGCGGTGCGCGTCGATATCCTCGTAGTACGAGTACGCGAGCCTGAGTGGAACGCTCGAGCGCGCGTCCGTGAAGACGAGCGCGCCGTCGCGTTTCCATTGAACCTTCCGCCGCGACGTGTACCGGTCGAGCCTGCCGAGGGTGGACCACGTGACGATCGAGCGAACCTCGCGGAACTCCGCCGCGACGAGAATCGCGGCGGCGCCGCCCCGGCTGTGCCCGAAGAGACCCCAGCGCCGGCCGCCAGCGCCCGCGCGAGCGAGCGAACCGCCGCGCACGAAGGAGCACACCGAGCGGAGATCCTCGATCTCGGCGGATACCGTGTTTCTCGCGAACTCCTCGGGCCGCTCGAAGAGGCCCGTGCCCTCGTCGACGCCGTTCATGGAGAAGCTCATCGTGAGCACGTCGAATCCCTCCCCGGCGAGCCGGTCGGACAGGTAGGGGAAGAACCCCCATCGCTTGTAGCCGAGGAAGCCGTGGCACACGATGATGAGGGGGGCCTCGGAACGCGCGGCGCTCGTTCGCAGATCGGCGCGGATGGACCGCCCCCCCTGCGTGCGAATCTCGATCTCCCTGACAAATTTTTCCACGAGCATGCCGCCCTTGCAAAGCGCGGAACCGTCGAGTATTATGTTTGTACATTGTATATAGAGCGGGGGTGAATCGTGGCAAGAAGAATCATCATAAGCGTCATCGTGACCATGGTGCTGCTCGTGGCCGCGCGGTGGCTCTCGAAGGGCAAACCGGTCGACTACGCGGTCAGGGAGGCGGGCATGACGCTTTACCACCGGACCGTGCCCGCGCAGATCGGGCCGGGACAGCCGTTGATAAAGATGCGGGTCGATCCTCCGCTCCTCCTTGGGATCGTCGTCCGGTGGATGGAGCCGCCCTCGAAGGAGATCGGCGCGCGGGGCCTCGTGCGCGTCGAGGACAACAAGTACGAGGTGTTCCTTCCCGATCTCGGAAAAGGGGCGCGGATAAAGTACTGGATCACGGCGACGAATTCCGAGGGCACGAGGGTCCGCGTTCCGAAGAATCCCTCGAAGTTCGGCATTCTCGCGTTCAAGGGACCGGTGTCGAAGCGGGTCCTCGTCGCGCATATCGTCTGCATGTTCGGCGCCTTCTTCTTCATGGTCATGAGCCTCTTCGGGGCGGTCGGGATTCTCCGTGCTCGTGAAGGCAAGAGGGGCACGGTGCGCTCGGCGCGCTGGGTCCTCGTCTGCTCTTTCATCGGTTTCGTGCCGCTCGGCATGCTCCTCAATCACGAGGTCTACGGCACGATCTGGGAGGGCTACCCGTTCGGGCGCGATATCACCGACAGCAAGACGCAGGTGATATTCGTCCTCTGGCTCGTGAGCCTGCTCCTCGTGCGGGGGAGCTTCATCGGCGGGGGCGAGGAAAAGGACCGCCTCGGTCCCACGGCGTTCGCATGGGCGATCATCGTGAGCTTCCTCGTGAGTCTCGCCCTGTTCATCGTTCCGCACAGCATCTGACGGCTCATCCGCGGAAGGGACATGCCGGTGCCGCTCGCGAAGAGTTTCTTCGAGGCGCCTCTCCTGTGCCTCGCGCCGATGGCGGGCTATTCCGACGCGCCGCTGCGGCTCGTGTGCGCGGAGCTCGGGGCCGACGTCGCGTTCACGGGGCTCGTGAGCGCGGACGGTCTCGCGCGCGGCGTGAGAAAGAGCGAGGCGCTTCTCCGGCGCCTCGACGGCGAGGCGCCGCTCGGCGTGCAGCTCTTTGGCGCGACGCCGGAAACGCTCGCACGCGCGGCCTCGATCGCGGAGCTTTCCGGTGCCTCGTTCATCGATCTCAATTTCGGCTGTCCCGTCAAGAAGGTCGTGCGCAAGAACGGCGGCGCCGCGATCATGCGCGATCTCGATCTCATGGAGCGGATTTCGCGCGCGGTCGTCGCGGCCGTCACGGTTCCCGTCACGGCGAAGATCAGGAGCGGCTGGAGCGCGGAGGAGCGCAATTTCCTCGAGGCGGGGCTTCTGCTCGAGCGCTGCGGCATCGCCGCGGTGACGCTCCACCCGAGGCCGCGGAGCCAGGGCTTCACGGGCGCGGCGCACTGGGAGGACATCGCCCGGCTGCGCGAGACGCTCTCCATACCCATCATTGCGAACGGTGATATCAAGAGCGTCGAGGGCTTCTGCGACGTTACGCGAGGGACGGGGGCCTCGAGCGCGATGATCGGCAGAGGCGCCCTCGGAAATCCATGGATCTTTCGTGAGATAAAGGACTACGTAAGGGGTGCGCCGCCGCGCGAAGTCGCGCTCGGGGAGCGCCTCGATGTGTTCGAGCGGCACGTGAGGCTCCAGGTCGCGTATTTCGGCGAGCATGTGGGCGTGAGAGAAATGAGAAAATTCTACCGCTGGTATCTCCGGTCGCTCGAGGGCGCGAGATTCTACCGCCTGGCCCTGACGACAGCGGAGACGTGCCGCGAGGTCCTGGAGATTATTCTGCGCATGAGAGAGGAGCTCAAAGAGAATGGAAGAGGCGAGGCTCAAAAGGCTTCTTGAACGGGTCTCGAGCGGGAAGCTCACGGTCGCGGGGGCGCTCGAGCGCCTCAAAGCGCTCCCCTTCGAGGATCTCGGCTTCGCGAAGATCGATCACCACCGCGCGCTCAGGCGCGGCATACCCGAGGTGATTTTCTGCGAGGGGAAAACCGCCGCCGAGATCGTGAAGATATCGAAGAACATCGCCGCGCACGGGGCGAACGTGCTCGCGACGCGCTGCACCCCGGCGCTGTTCAGGAAGATCGCTCCGGCTCTTCCCGGC
The DNA here is from genome assembly GCA_036511215.1 of Candidatus Krumholzibacteriaceae bacterium. Classification (GTDB taxonomy): domain Bacteria; phylum Krumholzibacteriota; class Krumholzibacteriia; order Krumholzibacteriales; family Krumholzibacteriaceae; genus SSS58A. The sequence goes on along the minus strand of DATCCP010000113.1, from coordinate 4,250 downwards.
GCGGTGTACCACGAGGAGGGGCGCCTCTTCGCCGTCGAACGGACCGTGGTGAAGCGGCGCGGGCTCGTCGCCGTCGTTTCGGGGGGCACATCCGATCGCCCCGTCGCGGAGGAGGCGGCGCTGACGGCCCACCACCTCGGGTGCGGCGTCGACCGCCTCTACGACGTCGGCGTCGCGGGAATCCACCGGCTGCTCTCGTCATGGGAGCGGATCCGCGCGGCCGATTGCATCATCGTCGTCGCCGGCATGGAGGGGGCGCTCGCGAGCGTCGTCGCGGGAATCGCGGAGGCGCCGCTCATCGCCGTTCCGACGAGCGTCGGCTACGGGGCGAGCTTCGGCGGGCTCTCGGCGCTGCTCACGATGCTCAACAGCTGCGCGGGGGGCGTGACGGTCGTCAACATCGATAATGGTTTCGGCGCCGGGTACGCGGCATCCGCGATCGTCCGGCGCATCTACGGCCGCGGCGCGGAAGCGCGCACGGCGAAGGATTCGCATCGGCCCTCCCGCGGATCGGCGGGACGCGGGCGCGGGAGGCGTGCATGAAGGAGGAGCGCGTGGGTGAGCGGTCGAACGCGATGCGGTCGACCGGGACGATCATCGTCGACGCCGCGGGGGGATTAAGCGGCGACATGTTTCTCGCGGGGCTGTGCGCGCTCGGCGCCGATCCGGCCCGGATCGCGCGCGAGGTCCGCAAACTGAGCGGTCTCGAGCCGTTCTCGATCGGGATAGAGCGCGTGAAGCGCGCCGGCGTCGCCGCGGTTCGCGCGAAGGTCCGCTGCTCGCCGAAGGTCCACGGGCGTGATCTTAAGTCTATCCTCGGGATGATCCGCCGGTCGCGCCTCGACGCTCGTGTGAAGGAGCTCTCCGAGAAGACGTTCCGGGCTCTCGGCACCGCGGAGGGGAAGATTCACGGGGTGCCGGCCGCGCGCGTCCATTTTCACGAGGTCGGGGCGGTCGATTCGATCGTCGATATCGTCGGCGGCGTCGCGGCCCTCGGAATGCTCGGGTTTCCGGCCCTTTACCACCGGCCGTTCAGGCTCGGGAGCGGATTCATCGAGGTGTCGCACGGGCGAATGCCGGTGCCGGCACCCGCGACGATAGAGTTACTCCGCGGGAGAACGGTTCTCCTCGACGACGCGGACGGCGAGGTCGTCACTCCGACGGGAGCGGCGCTCATGAAGACGCTCGCGAAGGAGCTTCCCGGCCTCTTCTCGTTCGTTCCGCGCCGGATCGTCTACGCGGCGGGCACGCGTGAAGAAAGCGCCGCGCCGGGAATGCTCCGCCTCATCGAGGCGGAGGAGGCTTCGCTCGTGGGGGAGGTCGCCGTGCTCCGCACGACGATCGACGACATGAATCCGGAGCACTACGGCTACGTGCAGGAACGCCTTTTCGAAGCAGGGGCGCTCGAGGTGTACCTCGTGCAGCTCATCATGAAGAAGGGGCGTCCGGGCGTGCTCCTCACGGTGCTCTGCGAGCCGGAGGCGAAGGACGATCTCCTCGATATCATCTTCGCCGAAACGACGACCCTGGGCGTGCGCGTGAGCCTCGAGGGACGCGAGGAGCTCGACCGGTGGACGGAAAAGGTCGACACTCCCTTCGGCGCGATCCAGGTGAAGCGGGCCCGGCTGCGCGACGGAAGCGTCAAGACGTCTCCCGAGTACGAGGCGTGCAGGGCCGCCGCGCGGTCGCGCCGCGTTCCGATACGCAGCGTGTACGAAGCGGCACGCCGGGGCAGTCCGCGGGGGAAGCGGAAGAGATGAGATGTATCCCGTTCATCGCGCCGCTCGCGTATCTCGCGCTTTGTTCGTGCGCCGGAGAGAAGGCGGCCGCGCCCGCCCGGGCGCCGGTCGAGCAGGTCGTCACGCACCGCGTCGAGTCGGGCGAGACGTGGCGGTCGCTCGCAGCGGATTTCTACGGGGACGGAGGCCGGGCGGAGGCGCTCGCCCGCGACAACGGCATGGAGGCGAGATCGGAGCCGGCCGCCGGCTCCGCCGTGCGGATTCCCCTGAGCGAGCGCGATGCACGCGGCGTCAAGAGCAGGCTCGTCGCCGCGCGCGCGTACAACGCGGGGCTCGATCTCGCGGCGGCGGGCAACTACGCCGAGGCGTCCCAGAAGTTCGAGGAGGCGCTGAAGCTCGATCCCTCGCTCCGCGACGCCTCGCTCAACCTCGCTATCGCGTACGAGAAGCTCGCCTTCCACGACAGGGCCGTGTCGATTCTTAGAGAGCTCGTCTCGGTCGAGCCCGGGAGCGCCGTCTATCGCTACGCGCTCGGTGCGTCGCTCTTCGGCGCGGGAGATCTCGGAGGGGCCGAGAAGGCGTTTCTCGAGGTGCTCGCTCGTGCTCCGAACGATTCGAGGGCGGTCTTTTCCCTCGGCGTCGTGCTCGAGAAACGGGGCAAGCCCGAAGAGGCGAAGAGCAGGTTCCGCGAGTACCTGTCCATCGATCCCGCCGGCGCGTGGGCCGATGAGGCCCGCTCCCGTCTCGATGCGCTCGAGGGTCCCGGAGGCGGACGACATTGATACGGCTCGATGATGTCTCCTTCGCGTTTCCGGACTCCGCGCGGCGCGAGTTTCTCAGAGGGATAACGCTCGCGATAGGGGACGGCGAATGGGTCGCCATCGCGGGCGGAAACGGCTCGGGCAAAACGACGCTGTGCCGACTGCTGGCGGGCATCTACCACCCCAGCGCCGGGGCCGTCACGGTGGACGGGGCGGATCCCGCCCGCGCCGGCGTCGATTCCCGCCGCGCCCCCGCGATCGGCATCGCCTTTCAGAATCCCGACAGCCAGTTCGTGACGTCGAGCGTCGAGCGCGAGCTCCTCTTCGGTCTGGAGAATCTGGGGACCGGCGAGGACGAGATGAAATCCCGCCTCGCCGCCGCCGCGCGCTCGTTCTCGATCGAACCGCACCTTGCGCGGAACCCGCACTCGCTTTCCGGCGGAGAGAAGCAGCGGCTCGTGCTCGCGTGTCTCTGGGCGATGGGACCCCGTCACCTCATTCTCGACGAGCCGTTCTCGTTTCTCGACTCTCTCGCCCGGAAGACGTTTCTCGAGACTCTGCGCGACTCGTTCGCTCGCGAGGGGAAAACGATTCTTTGGTCGACGGTCGACGCGCAGGAGATGATGCTCGCGGACCGCGTGATCTTCATGGATGCGGGAGAGGTCCGTTTCGACGGTGCCCCCGCGGATCTCGCGCGGTCGATTCCCGCGCTCGATCTCGATCGCTCGCTCGTCCGGCGCGCCGTCGAGATCGGCCTTCCCGGCGCGCCGTCGCCGCGCGGGCGTCGCGGGGAGGCAGCCCCGGTCGTCGAGATGCGCGGGGTGCGCTTCTCGCCCGGAGGGAGCGACTTCGCGCTCGACGTCTCGTCGTTCTCGGTCGCCTCGCTCGATCGCGTCGGTATCTGCGGGCCCTCCGGCTCGGGCAAGACGACGCTCCTTCTCGGGAGCGCCGGACTCCTCCCGCCCCTGAGAGGGGAGGTCGCCCTCTTCGGGGCACGCGTCTCGTCGAGGCGCGATTTTCCGGCGGGGAAAGTGGCGTTTCTCTTTCAGAGTCCCGAGGAGGGCTTCTTCGCGCCGACGGTCCGTGAGGAGGTCTCTCTCGCCTGCCGGCGCCTCGCGGGGAACAATGACAAATCCGATGCGGCGGCGCGCTCGCTCATGGACGCGGGGCTTTCGCCGGAGCTCTTCCTCGACAGAAACCCGTTTCACCTCTCCCAGGGGGAGAAGCGCCTCGTCGCGCTCGCCTCGGTGCTCGTGCTGGACGCACGCCTCTTTCTCCTCGACGAGCCCACGATATTCCTCGACGGGGCCGCGCGGCGGGGTCTCATCTCGGCCCTCGAGCGCCTCTCGGCGCGGGGGGCGGCGACCGTCGTGGCCTCGCACGACCGGGCGTTCCTCGCCGAGTGCACCGACCGGATCGTCACCCTTGAAAACGGGAGACTCCCCGAGCGCCGCGCATAGGCCATTTGTTCGCTTGCCAGCTTCGGGCGGTTCATGTAGAATCGCGAAACTTCGGTTTTTCGCGCGGGCTTTCGCGGGGAAGACGGACTCAAGGGCGATATGTCTCGACACGCGGAACGGAGGAGTGTTCCGACGCATGCATGGAGGGATGCACAATGAAAACAGGTGCGCGGTACGCGGTTCTCGCCCTGGCAATTGCGGGGCTCGTTACCTTCATCTCGTGCTCAAAGGGTATTGAAATGCAGTTCAAGGAATTCGTGGACGCCCACGTCGCAAAGCTTCAGCCGCTC
>DATCCP010000112.1:0-4447 GCA_036511215.1 Candidatus Krumholzibacteriaceae bacterium | reverse complement strand
CCATTCTCCCGGCGGGAAGGGGGTCGCGTCCCCCTGGCAGGCGACGACGCATTTCCGGCATGAGATGCACTTTTCCTTGTCGTTATTCACGCGCGCGCCGACCTGCTTCCAGCCGATGAGGCCGAGGAGCGCGCCGAGCGGGCAGAGGTAGCGGCACCAGAAACGCGGCGCGAGCGCGTTGAGCGCGAGAATCGCCGTAAAGATGAGCCCGATGAGGAGCGACTGCCTGAATATCGGCTGATTGAACGAGAGAACGGTCCCCGTCATCTTGGTATAGAGCGCGTCGATCGCGGGGCTCACGACGGGGACGTGAGCCGCTACAGTCGCCTCGAGCACCGAGCGCACGATCTTGTTGATCGCGGGGTTGTAGCCGATCGCAAGCGACCGGATCGTGAGCGAGATCGGATCGACGAATCCGACAGCGTTCCATCCGAAGAGCGCCGAGACGAGAACGAACACGAGAACGTAGTACTTCAGCGGGCGCAGCCGCGGGTATCTCCCCTCCGAGTGGTTCGGTTTGAGGGTCCGCATGCGGAAGTACCCGAAGAAGGTGTTGATCGCCCCGAGCGGGCAGACCCAGCCGCAGTAGAAGCGCCCGAGAAAAACCGTGAGTCCCACCGTAACGAGGGAGAGAAGGAATATCGCGCGCGCCGCGTGGGAAGCGAGGAGCGCGCTCAGGGCCGTGAGCGGATCGAAATCGAGGAAGAGCCGCACGGGGAGGCCGAGCTCGTTTCGGCCCTTGTACTCGGTTTGGATAAAGAGATAGACGAAGAAGAGAAAGAAGAGAATCTGGGATACGCGCCGAAGGTTCTTCATCGCCCGTTATCCGATGTTGACTTCGATGAATCCCGTGCTCCTGAAATCCGCTATGCCGAGGCCGCGCTTCTCGGCGAGTGCGACCGCGGGAAAATCCTCGACCTTCTTCCCGAAGAGCGTGACGCCAAAGGCCTCGATGCGCACCGGGTCCGCGCTCGCCGCGACGGTGTTGAGCTCGACGACGTCCTGCATGCTCCCGCCCTGCGGCCCGTTCGCCTTGAGAATCCTCACCGCGTCGAGGAAGGTGAGCCGCGGCTTGAAGAACGCCCCGAGGTCGACGATGCTCTCGGGGAGTCTCTGATGCATGAGATTTCGCGCGCCCCCCGTGACCCCCATGAGATTCTTCATCGCGAGCGTGATGCCGCCGAGGCCATGGTGCTTGGCGATAGGGACGTTGATGATCTTGTCCGCCTCGATCGCGCCGCGATAGACGAGCCAATCCTTGATGACCTCGCCGTTCAGATTCGTTTTTACGTAATGGCGGTCCTCCATATATACGACTTCCGCCCCGGCGTTCTTCGCCGCGTCGGCGATGCCGCTGCGCACGTAGGTCCGCCGCGCGTCGTTGCAGGGATTGTCCGCGACGACGACCTTTTTCGCCCCGGCCTCGAGCGCCATCGCGACGAGCGTTCCGACGACGACGGGATTGGTGTTCGCGGCCTGCTCGGGCACGCGGTCCCACCCGATGTTCGGCTTCACGAGAACGACGTCCCCTTTGGATATGAATGAGCCCATTCCCCCGATGAGCTCGATGGCCTTGCGCGTGGCGAGCTCCGGGCTCGCGCCCTTGACGACGGCCATCGTATGTATGACGCTCTTTTCGCTTTTGTCGGTCGCGCCGAGTTTGAGGCTTTTCGGCACGGGGAAGGCCTGGAGCTTTCCCTTGGAGACGAGGAGTCCCGCGGCGCCCGCCGCGAGGCCGACGAGGAATCGTCTTCTGTCGAGCACCCTGTCACCGTCCTTCGAATAAGAGCCCTGCTTTGCGCATGCACCGCGGCCTCCGCCATTATATTATCGTATTCGGGGCGCGCAAAAGCAAATTTGAGGCGCGCCGCCAAAGAAGCGTTGCGCGGAGCGCCGGGGATGGCGTATCTTTTCCCCTGCACGCCCGGACTTACGGCGGAGGGATGTTCCCTATGGAACCGAAAGAACTGCAGTTTCAGCCGAAGGCATTTTATAGAAAATTCGACTCGCTCCTCGCCCAGATCGGCAAGGCGAGCCCGAAAGACCTCAACATCCTCGTGCTGGACGAGCTGGCGCAGTCCTTCAGCGCGGAGCTCAAGATACAGAGCGGATCGCTCTACCGCCGCAAAGGGAGCTCCTACGAGAAGGTCAAGGGCCCCGTCGGCGCCGGGAGCGAGCCGTGGCCCCAATCCTTTCCCCGGAACGACCCGGCCGTCGTTCTCGCCATCGAGAACAAAGCCTACATCTATAGCGATTCGGTCGCGCCTCCCTGGGGCAAGGACAGCGTTGCGGTCGTTATCGGCGAGGAGAACCAGTTTCTCATGGCTTTCAGGCTCGGGGCGGGGTGGGAGCGCGAGCTCCTCGAGCTCTCCCTCAACTCGGTTCGGAACACCCTCAACTACATCAGGTCTACGCGCAGCTTCGGCGTGGTGATCCAGGAGGCATCCGAGATCCAGAAGAGCCTCCTGCCGAAGCAGGACCCGGTTTTCGGCGGATACGATATCTCGGGACGGTCGCTGGCGGCAGAGCTCGTCGGAGGGGACCTCTATGACTTCCACCTCTTCGACAGCAAGATGATGGGACTCGCCGTCGGGGACGCGAGCGGGCACGGGCTACCGGCGGCGCTCATGGCGCGGGACGTGATCACGGGGCTCCGGATGGGGGTCGAGCGGGAGTTCAAGATATCGGGGATGCTCGAGAAGCTGAACCGGGTGATAAACGAGAGCTTTCTCTCGTCGCGCTTCATCTCGCTCGTTTACGGGGAGCTCGAACAGGACGGAACGTTCGTATACGTGAACGCGGGCCACAACCCTCCGCTCCTCATCAAGGAATCGGAGGTGCAGAAACTCACCGTCGGCGGAACGATTCTCGGCCCCGTCGCCGACACGACGTTCAGGCGCGGCTTCGCCTTCATGGACGTAGGAGATATTCTCGCCCTGTATACAGACGGGGTGATCGAGAGGGAGGATACGCAGGGGAAACCGTTCGGCGACGACCGCCTGATCGAATTCATCAGGAGGGAGCGCAACGAAAAGGCCTCCACGATCGTCGAGAGGCTCTTCACGGACGTGTACAAGTACGGCTCGAGCGAGAAGTGGCGCGATGACGCGACCGTCGTCATCGTGAAGCGGGTGAAATGAGGCGCCCCGTGCTTCGCGCGCGAGCCGGTTTTCCTGGAGGATCGGCAATGAAGAAGACCGTGCGGGCCCGAGAGCTTCCGCCTGCGAAACTGCGGTGGCGCTGTCCGACGAACATTTTCAATTTCAAGACGACCGATGACATCAAGGCCTGCCAGGACATCATCGGCCAGGACCGGGCGCTCGGCGCCATCAGGATGGGGCTCAAGCTCGAGCACCGGGGATACAACATCTTCATCACGGGCCTCGCGGGAACGGGCAGGACGACGACGATCAAGCATCTCCTCGAGCGCCTCGAGAAGAAGGGGCCTATCCCCCCGGACATCTGCTACATGAATAATTTCAAGGATCCGAACATGCCCCGGTGCGTCGAGCTCGAGGCGGGGGGCGGCGACCATCTCATCGCCGACATGAACCGGCTCATCGCGGAGCTCATGAGCAAGATTCCGTCTCTCTTTCGGAGCGACTACTACAAGGACCGGCGGAAGAAGCTCATCGAGGAGTTCCAGACGAAGCAGAAGGAAATTATCTCGAAGTTCGAGAAGGACATCGCGAACGAGGGGTTCACGATGGTCCGGACACAGGTGGGCCCGATCGTCAAGCCCGAGATCCTGCCTCTCGTCGACGGCAACCCGGTCAATCTCCCGCAGATCGAGAAGCTCGCCGAGGAGGGGAAGCTCCCGAAAGAAAAGGTGAAACACTACGAGGAATCCGCCGAGAAGCTCTCCGAGCAGATGCAGACCGTCTACGTGCAGGTGAAGGACCTCGAGCGCGAGGCGAACCGCATCCTCGAGGAGTTCGATTTCGACACGGTGCGGCCCGTGATCCACGATCTCATCCAGGAGATCGAGCGCAAGTACCAGAACGAGGCTCTCTCGCACGTGCTCGAGGAGGCCGAGGAGGAGCTCATGCAGAAGCTCGACCTCTTCCGAGCGTCCGAGGAGGAGAGCCAGCCGCAGCACGAGACCGCGGGGTCCGAGCCCGGCGAGCGGGAGGATCCGTTCAGGGAGTTCCGCGTGAACGTGGTCGTCGACAACGCCGAAACGAAGGCGCCGCCCGTCATCATCGAGAACTTCCCGAACTTCCGGAACCTCTTCGGCGCGATCGAGCGCGAGATCGTCTTCGGCGGGGCCTGGCGGGCCGACCACATGAACATACGCGCGGGATCGTTCCACAGGGCGAACGGCGGCTACCTCGTGCTGAACGCGCTCGACGTGTTCACGGAGCCGGGCGTGTGGCAGAGCCTCAAGCGCACGCTCAAGAGCAACGAGGCCCTCATCCAGAGCTACGATCCATGGAGCTTTATCGGC
>DATCCP010000111.1:0-5298 GCA_036511215.1 Candidatus Krumholzibacteriaceae bacterium | reverse complement strand
CGGCGGGGTGCCGCCAGCCGGTGCCGCCGTCCCAGTGGACAAGCTCCGCATCGCGATTCGAGAGGATGTACACGTCGTCGCCGCGGCGTATCTGGATCATGATGAGGGCTCCCCCGATGGCGTCGCCATCCCCTGCCGCGCCCTCGGTTTGTGCCCTGAATTGAGCGATAAAACGGGTAAAGTAATGCTCGGGAGCCCCGAGACGTGACGCCGACACCGCCTCCCTGAAAAGCGTTCTCAGGAGCTGCTCCTGCGCCGGCTCACCGGGCGAAAAGAAGAGAAAGAACTCCTCGCCGCCGTCCCTGCCCGGAATCTCCTGGTAGACCAGAGAGTCCTTGTTCCCCTGGGCGCCGAAGCACACAAAGGAGGTTCGTTTCATATGAATCACCCCGGAGACCGAGGGTAGTTTGCGCGGGGATAAAAATCAATACTTATCAGCAGCGGGGGGCGCGAAGTGTTTTCGGGAGGGAGCCGCCGGGCGCTTATGCGATACGGGAGAAGACTCCCTTGACTGCCGACACGAACTTGTCGATGGGACCTACTTCGTCCTTCTCATCCGCGTCATTTTCCCCGATCGAGTAGTACTTGCTCGCGATCGGATTGTCGGGGTCCCACTTGAGAGCTTCCTTGAAATGCTTGAGCGCGATCTTCTTGAGCCCCGCCTTGAAGTACACGAACCCGAGGTTCGCGTGATAGTCGGCATTGTAGAACTCCATCTCGATCGCCTTGAGACACTCGTCGCGTGCCTCGTGGAGCCGCGTGTTGAGCATGCCGAGACAAAATCCGTACCAGCTGTGGTACGCGGGGTTCGTGGGGTCGTACTTGATTGCGGCCTTAAAGAGCAGCGTCGCCTTGTCGAACCGCCCGTTCCGCATTGCCTCTTTCGCCTGTGTGAACGACAGCCCGGCGGAACGCCGGTCCTTTTCCTGGATCGCGATTCCGTCCTTGGAAGCGCCTTTGCTTTTCCGGAGCGAGTCATCATACGTGGCTCGTTTCTGCACGTCGCTGAGGATGCCGTACGCCTCGTTTATCTCCTTGAAATGCTCGCGGTTTTCCGGCGTGTCGCCAGCCGCGTCGGGATGATAGAGCTTCGCGAGACGGAAGTAGTTCCGCTTGATCTCTTCCACCGACGCAGTCGGCCAAACTTCAAGTACGGAATAGTAGTCGGCACCCACGGCATTCCACCTCTATTTGTGAACGGGCTCCAGTTCGCGGAGAAGATTCACCGCAAGCTCGTTTTCCGGGTCCAGCTCGAGTACCATCTCGAGGTTGCGCATCGATTCGTCCATCGCTCCCTTTTCGTACAGTGCGAGCGCCAGGTTAAGCCGCGCCTTCAGGTAATCCGGGTTTATCTTGAGCGCCGTCTCGAACTCCATCACCGCGTCGTCCGTCATTCCCCTGTTCGCGTACGCAATACCGAGAAGGTTGTGGACGTCGGGATAGTGCGGGTTCACGGAGAGCGCTTTCTTCAGCTCCCCGGCGGCCGCCTCATATTCCCCGTTCTGAATCGCCTCGAGCGCGATCTGCTTGCTCACCTGCGAAGAGGAAGGCTTCTCCTCGAGGAGCCTCATGAAGGCCCGCTCGCGGTCGCTCTGGGCAGCCTCATTCTTGATGAGCCGCACGAGCTCCTTGACCTGTTCGGCAAAGAACGAGGGCGCCGTCGAAAGACTCGTTGCGAGCTCCTCGACCGCCCGTCCCGGTTCTCCGTTATCGCTATAGCTTTTCGCGAGCATGACCCGGGCTCTCAGGTAGGCCGGGTTTATCTCGAGCGCGCGCTTGAAGCACTCGCGCGCCTCCTTCACCCGTCCGAGCGCGGCGTGGAGCTTGCCGAGGCTCGAGTGAACGTCCGCGTACCGCGGCTGGAGCTCGACCGCCTTCTCGAGGGCGCGCGCGGCCTCTTCCTGCTTGCCGTCACGGGACGAGAGCTTCGCGTATTCGACGTACGACTCGACCATGTACATGCGGATCATCTCCTGATCCTGGCTCTTTCCCTCCACCGCGATCGTCGAAAGGTACGATTCGAACTCCCGGCACGCCTTCTTGTATTCGCCGTTGTTGAAGTACGCAAGCGCCTTCTTCAAACCCGCGCGCGGTACAAACTGGAAGAATCGTTCTGAGAACATCGCTGCTTACCTGCCTTGCATTCCTCGCATGTCTGCCGGATGATGTAATTCTTTCGTTGCAATACAAGCAATTCGCAGGCCAAAACCGCCCTCAGCGGGGCTCGGCGGCCGGCAGGGTGGAAATGCGCGGCGGAAGCAAGCGACTTTCGCGTTCCACGGTGAGATAGGCGCGCGATGAGTAGGTGGGTTTGGCCCTTGCAACGAGGCTCAACGTGCATTTTGCAAGAGTCGCCGCGTCGGGACACTCGACCTCGATCCGGCGCGCAAACTTCGCGGGGGGAAGGATATAGTCGGGTAGAATCGTGAACCGGTCTTTCCCCTGGTCGTCGCGAAGGACGAGCGAGATCGTGGAGCACTCGGTCAGGAGAAAAGACACCTCGACGCTGCATCGTTTCCGCTCGGTGTCGAAGACGAGATTCTCCGCGGAAAAGCGGATGAGATCGGTGCCGACCCAGAAGTACTGAGCCCCGGCGCGCTCGGTGACGAAGATCTGACCGAAACGGCGGTAGATCGCAATACCACGCGGCTCGTCGAACTCGCCCGCGCCCTTTCCGGGCTCCCCGATCGCGAGGAGGTAGCCGAAGTGCCGGTCGAACTTGTGGATTCGGCCCGCCTCACGGTCGGTGACGTAGATGTTTCCGTAATAATCGATCGCCACGTGATCGAAAGAACCGCTTCCTCCGAGTCCGGAGCGACGCACGAGACCGAGAGCCTTCCCCTCGGGAGAGACCTGCCAGAGTCTGCCCCCAAGGCTGTCCGTGATTACGAGGAAATGATCGCCGTAGTAGAGAAACTCGTCCCCCTCCGTCACGGCGCCGATTGCGTACGGCCTGAACAGCGATGCGTCTTTCGTTTTGATGTCGAGCGATTTCACAAGGGATCCGTCGGTGCCGAGCACGATGATCCGGTTGTTCCCCGTATCGGCGACGTACAGAAGACCGCCGCTCAGGCAGACTCCCGACGGCGATCGAAGCGGCTCCGCGGCCGGCCCGCGCATCTCCCCGACCCATACGAGCCCGTCCTCGGCGTAGCGAAGGTGGACGATCCGGTTGTTCCCCGTGTCCGCGACGTAGAGATTTCCGTCCTTGTCCCCCGTCAGGGCAAGCGGATTCCGAAACTCCATCTCGCCGTTCCCCGGGCGGCCGACGATGCCGATCGATGTGAGACTCTTGTTGTAGATGATGTCGCACGCACCGCTGTTGACCCCGTAAACGGTAAGCTCGTCGTCGTCGTGCGAGGTGCCGGGATTGTCCTTGCTCGCGAGCTTCACGCAGCAGATCCCCTCGGGATCGTTGAACTTCTCGCGGTACCCCGAATAGATGTCGAGATGGAATTGCGTCACCTTGTGAAGACCGAGACAGTGCGTCCATGGAGGAGTCACGAGGGTCGTGCCCCCGCGCTCGGCCCCGTTCACGAGAGAGATGACCGTCAGGCACGCCGCGATCACGAGAACGAGAATGTGGATTCTCACGGTGCGCTCATCCCTTCTTCGGCCATCGCCCGGTACGCCGAAAGGCTCTCGAGCACTTTTTTCACGTATCGACGCGTCTCGCGCGGCCCGATCATCTCGATCGCCGTAAGCGGATCCGCCGCGGGCCGGAACGTTCCCGCCCACGCGGCCATCTTTCCCTCTCCCCCGTTGTAGGAGGCGAGCGCCCCGACGAGTGAGCCTTTCGAGCGCGCGAGAAGGTAGCTGAAATACCTGATCCCGATCGCGATGTTCCTTTGGGGATCGAACAGGTCATCGGGGAGGAGCCGGCTCGAATCAGCGCCGCTTGCGATCCATGAGGCCGTCGACGGCAGGAGCTGCATGAGCCCGCGCGCTCCATCCACGGAGAGCGCCTTCGAATCGAATCTGCTCTCTTCACGGATAAGGGCGAGTACGACGAGCGGGGAAACGTCGAGAGCTCCCGTCACGCGGGCGATGTCGACCATGTGCGGCAGGGGATAGGCGAGCTCCCAGGGAAAGATGCGCGACGTATCCGCCGGCGCGGCGACGGTCAGGAGAAACAGGGATAGCGCGTCGCATCCATGCGTCACGGCCCCCGCGTAAAGCCTGAGCAGCCGGGTCTGGACCGGATCTGTCTTCCTCGGGGAACCGCTCGTACCCGTGAAGCCCCCGCCGCGAGGCGTTGCGATCATACCCGGAGTCGAAACGAGAGCCCGGACGGTCATGTCGGCTTCTTCACCGAGCCCGGCCTCAAGAAAGGTCCGGTACGCCTCGCACACGGGGAGCCGCTCGAACGTGCTGTCCGCGCGCACCGTATCGAGGCGCGCACGGCGGCGATCGGCGCATTCGGCCAAGGCACCCATACGGCGTTTCTCCGCTTCGGTATTCCGCGCCGACAGTGCCGAGTCCCCGCCGCTCCCCACAACCATCGCATAGAACGAACGGGGACAGGTGCGCACGAGGCTGTCCGACCAGGCGGCTTCCGCCGAGTCCGAAGAGCTCGTCCGCATCATCCAGTAGAGCGCGGCGGCCCGCTCCGTGCTCCCGCTTCGCCCGACGAGATTCCGAACGATGTTCCGGGCTTCCCCCTTCCTGCCGAGCCACGAGCGGAGAGCCGTCTCGCTCAGTCCCGCCTCCACCCAGCTCGGGTCGTCCGGGTACCGCCGCCGCAGCGTGGTCCAGACAGAGAGCGCCTCGTTCCATTCCCGCTCGATCACGTATATTCTCGCCGCCGTGTCGAGCGCGGACGGCGCCGTCTCGCTCTTCGGGTAAAACGTCCCGTACATGCGGAAATGCCGTGCAGCCTTGTCATATTTCTTCAAGCGGTATTCGACGGATGCGGCCCCGTACAGGCAGGCCATCTTGATCTTGACGGGCGCGGGCGACGAGAAGAGACGCCAGTACAGGCGGAGGGCCCGTTCGGACGCTCCCGAGAGCGCCATCACGTCCGCCCTGCAGAGAAGGGCTTCGAAGTCGTCGGGCCTCCCCGCTGCGAGATAGCCGCTGATGGAGTTCGCCTCGCGCGCGAGATGGAGCCCTGCGGCCCTCCGCGCAATGGCCGCCAGCGTCACGGTCGCGATTTTCGGAAAGAGCGCTTCATACCGGTGGATGAGATCCTTGAAAAGGGCCGTGTCGGCGCTCGCCGGTCTCGCGCTCGCGCCCGATGCGAAGAACCGCACCGCCCCGGCGCTGTCCCCCGCCTCGAGACAGGCGAGCGAGACGAGA
>DATCCP010000110.1:0-3121 GCA_036511215.1 Candidatus Krumholzibacteriaceae bacterium | reverse complement strand
TCCCGAGCGCGGCATCGGCAGCACGTACAGGTTGACCGGCATCTCCAGGCTCCGTCCCGAAACATCGACCTTCGAGAGCGCATCGATGGCCCAGGCCGCGTTCACCGGATGAAATGAACCGTCTCCCTTGTTCACGATCTCGGGATCGAGAACGTTGTCGATGAGCCGGTAGCTGGCGCCGCCCGCGACCTCGAACGTGAGGTGGCCGCCGGCGTCCTTCGTGCTCATCGCTATGATGTCTTCGGGGGTATAGACTCGGATCTGGAGCCCGTTTTCCAGTTTCAGCAGGGTGTTTTCCCCCGCAGCGACCGGGCGAGCCACGATGAGACACGCGAGGATCAGGAGTATTGCGGCCGGTGTTAATCTATTGTATTTAAAGGTACTATGCATTATTTGCCTTCCCGGAACAGCCTCCCGGGCGCGAGAGTACGGCCCGGGTCGTCATATGAACTTGCAACGCATATTCCGAACAGCGAATATGATCGGCGCCGGGAATGATCGGATGCACGCGCGCGCTATCCGCGGATCGCCTCACAAGAGGAAAGTCGCTCCTAAGATATTAATTAATAATAGATTGCTCGTCTGATCGGAACGGGCGACGAGGGGGGAAGGGATGAGGTCCCACGGAAAAAACTGGATGCGGGCCCCGATAGGGGAGTCTTGAGTTTCGGGATATTGGGCTTTTTAACCCAAACGTGCGCGCCATCAACAGATTAAACATCAGATAATTCTATTTAACATAGCCTATTACATACGATATCATCAAATTTGGAAGGCTGCGGAATTATCCACAGCATCGGTAAATGGGCTTCGTCTGCTTGGATTTATCCATGAGTCTCCGGGAGAGCAGCGCTCAGAAGTTCGTCCCGGACGTCAGATAAAATGCGGGACTGCCCGTCCCGTCGGTCGCGACCTCGATACGGATGAGGTCCCTGAACGGAGAGATGACCTCGACCCCGAAACCCTCGGTCGTGTGGAACGTCGCCGTATCGACATCGAGAATGCTCTTCATGAGGGCGCCGCTGTCGACAAACGCGACCCCGTTCACGGTAACGTCGAACTTGCCGATCTTCGGGAGCCTGAAGACATGCGGCCCGAAGATCTGAGCCCGATACTGCAGGGTGCCGGTGAGTTTCGCCGGCCCGCGGAGAGTGTTGTCCGCGAAACCTCTCACGTCCCTCACCCCCCCAAGCTTCATCTGGTAGTATCCGGGGAGATCCCCCTCGCGGATGTCCCCGTGAATGGCGACAATGAGCGCGCGTTCCACTCCCGTGGGAATGTAGAAGTAGTTTGAGAACGTATAGAACGTGAACTGCTGGTTGAGCCCCGAGACGGATGTGAACCGCCTCGCGCTGATTCGATGCAACATCCCGTTGAACGGGGAGATGCGATCGGCGCGGCTGTCGTATACGAACTCCGCGCCCGCCGAGACGAAATCCTGGGTGTAGAAGCCGCGCGAGGGGGCGCCGCCGGACATGGAGGGCGTGAGCCACGATTCTCTCCAGTCGAAGGAGACGCTCGTCCTGAGCCAGAGCTGGTTGACGAGGTTCGGGGTGAGCGGAATGCTGAGACCGAGGGCGGCGGCGTTCTGCCGCTTGATATAATCCTCGTCGACATCGATCGGGAGCTCGATGCGCCGGTACGTGGACGCGCTGGTGCTGAACCCCAGTCTCCGCCCCATGAGCCACGGAATGTTCCAGGAAAAGTTCGCCCCTTCCTCCCTTTTCTGCCTCACCAAAGCGGACGCGGAGAGATCCTCGGCGAGCCCGCGGAAGTTCTTGATCTTCCACGTCACCCCGTAGCTGATCCCTTTCTCGAAGTCGTAATTGACGACCGGGTAAGGAACCCTCATGAAGATCGCCGGACGCTCGGTGACCGTGACGAGGATGCGGCATTTCCCGCGCTCCGTCGTCTCGGCGTTGATGCCGACTTCGACGAAATACGTGAGCCCGCGGAGATAGGCGGAGTCTCTCTGGATGAGCCGCTCGTCGAGACGCGCACCCTTTTTTGTCGCCATTTCGCGGATGATCGCTACCGTTTTGGTGTGCGTATTGCCCGTTACGACGATCGTATCGACCGTGCAGCCGTAAAAGGGCTTGAGATTCCTGCAATCGCGTTCGAGATCGGTGCAGGCGTCGGTCGCCGGCTTGGTGTCTCCTCCCCCGTGCGTCAAATCGAACCACGAAATCTTCGACGCGGCCCACGCGATGAACCCGCCCGTGGAGGTGCTGTCACGCGGCTCCGTCCCGGTCCTCTCGCCGGCGAGCGCCGTCCATTCCGGGAACGAGACGACGACGCAGAAAAGGAGCGTGAACAGGCTCCATCGCGTATGCGGGCGCACGGGATGCGATCGGCCATGGGCTGATGAACTCACGTCCTAAGATAATAGGGAACGCGCGCACTGTCAAAGGGGCAAAGGCCCCATCCCGGCCGTCCCGGCGGGAAGCGGCGCGTTCGGCGCGCCCGTGAGGCCCCCGGCCCTCGAGACGATGAACGCTCCCATTCCGGTCGTGAGCGCGACGAACTTGATGAGACCCGCCACGATGAGGAGCGACATCCTGAGCGGTCCCATCAGGGGAGCGAAGAACATGAAGCTCGCGACGATGCCGATGATCGAGAGCAGAAGGATCCCGAGGAGCCCGTGAAGATATACAGAGTCGCTCTCGATATTGCATTTCCTGCACACGAACCTCCCGAGCGCGAGCGCGGCCACGAAGTAGCCGAGCACGAGGAGCGCGGCATAGGAGAGCACGAGGAGCACGGCGACCGGAATCCCCACGATCGTGATCGCGAGAATGATGGAAAGGACAATGACGAGGATGGTGCCGCCGAACAGAACGAGGAGCCCCACGCCGAACGATTTGAAGAACGAGCTTCCCGCATGGTCCGAGGCGTTCTTCATGCGCTGCGCGATGAAGTAGAGGATGATGAGCATGAGCAGCATGGAGACGATCAGGACGGCGACCTTCCCGCCCGCCCCGAGGAGCCCCTCGCCGAACGGACCGATCGCCACGTTGAGCCCGCTCCGGTTGTGGTGGTGCCTCCCGATAACGGCGGTTTCCCCGCGCACGACCGCGCCGTCGTCGCGATTGACGTCGCCGAGAATGGAGACGGCGTCGCC
>DATCCP010000109.1:0-8571 GCA_036511215.1 Candidatus Krumholzibacteriaceae bacterium | reverse complement strand
TGCCGCGGCGCCACCGGTCCACATCTCTTCGCTGAAGGCGCGCGCCGAGATATCGGGCCCCGACGTGAAGAAGCTCTCGGGCGGATTCAACATCGGCGCGAGCCCGTACACCTTCAACGGATCGATGATCAACATCATGCCGGCCGCCGCCGAGCTCGCGCTCGTCGCCCAGGGTTTCCAGGCGGCGGGGCAGAAGGCGATCCCCGATCTCGGGACCCTGCTCGACCGGATGGCGAACGTCCCCGTCGTGACATTCGACATCGCGGGGCGCTCATTCGACGCGCGGGCCTATGAGCAGCCCCTCGCCGGCGCCGCACCGGAAGGTGCGAAGGCGACGGGGGCAAGCGCCCCGGTTCCCACCCCCCCGGCTGCGACCGGCCCGGGCGCGATCCTGTTCCTGAAGAACACGACATTCACCGCCAAGCTCGACTCAATCATCACGCGCGAGGCGGTGATCACGGGGCTCGATGCGAAAGGAACGATCCGGGACGGCAGGGTCAAGGTCGATCCGGTGGCCTTCGCATACGCGGGGGGCAGGGGCGCCTCCACCGTGAACGCCGACCTTCGCAAGAGCGAGCGCGTCGAAACGAAGGTCGATCTCTCCATGGACGGCATCGAGGCGGCGCAGGCCCTCTCTCGCTTCGGCGCGGCCGCGGGTCTCATCCAGGGGAAATTCTCGTTCAAATCGAACGCGTCGCTTGCGACGGGTCCCGGCGTGGCGCCGCTCGCGGCGCTCTCTGCGACGGGATCCGCCCTCTCGAACAAGGGCATCGTGAGCTTCGAGAGCTTTATCGCGCCGCTTTCCAACATCAAGGGCTTCGATGTGACGCCGTTCAAGAGCTTCGATTACAGCGAATGGCGGGGGAGCTTCGTCGTGAAGAACGGGCGTTTCATCTGCGACGATTGGAAATTCAACTCGTCCCGGGGCGCCTGGTCGATCAAGGGATCGTTCGGCTTCGACGGCACGCTCGACTACGCCGTGCACGTCGTCATTCCGCCGGCCGTCCAGAGCATGATGCAGGGCCTCGACCAGTACAAGGGCGCCCTCGATCTCATGCGCGACAAGTCGGGGAATCTCGTGCTCGACGTGAAGATCGGGGGCACGACGAAGCACCCGACAGCTTCGCTCGATCTGACGCAGGCACAGAACAAGATGCAGGACAAGCTCATCGAGGGATTGAAGAAGAAGTTCCTGAAGTAGAAACGAAAGCCCCCCGGGAAGCGCGGCGTCGCCGCACATTCCCGAGGGGCCGAATATCAAAGCCGTTCAGGCTTCGTCAATGCCGGTAGTTGGTCGCCGCGTTACTCGGTGCCGTAGTTGACGGCGGTCTCGCGCCCGATCACGTTGACGACCGGCTGTCCTTGGTCGCACGTCGCCATGCCGAGGACGCCGCCCGGGTTGGGCTCGAACTTGAACGACAGGTTCTGCAGATCCTCGATCAGCCACAGGTCGAACGTAGCAACCTGGACCGGCTCGGGACCGAACACCGGCTGATTACCGAAGGCGATTGCCACACCGCTGAAAAGATCACTGCCGAGCTTCAGCCAGCTGCCGAAGTCCTCGTTGGCGATCACGTACTGCGAACCGGCGGTGAGATCGACGTTATCCGAATCGGTCAGGCGAACCTTGAACTCGCACGCCGTCGAGCAGTTCGACTCGCTGCCGTCGAGCATGAGATAGACGTAGCACTTAAGCGCCGTCATTTGGGCTGTGCTCGACTGGCAAACGGTCGCGTTGCCGTCGAAGAAGACGGCCAGCGACGGGTTCGACGGAGCGGTGACGCTCATGTCGAACGCCTTGTCGACCGTCTTTGGCGTCGGCGAGCTGTCGGTGACGTGAACGGTGAAGCTGAAGTCGCCGGTAGCCGTAATGACACCGGTGATCTTCCCTGCGCTCGTGAGCACGAGGCCGGCCGGTAGCGCATCGCTGCCGTCGGCAAGCGTCCAGGTGTACGGAGCCGTGCCACCCTGGACCGCCATAGTAACGTTGTACGGAGAGCACGAGCAGCCAGCCGGAACCGTCGCAGTCGTTATCGCGAACTGCGTATGCGGTCTCGGAGGCGTCGGGGTCGTATCCGAGCACGCGTTAAGCATGCTCAGGAGGACGAGCCCCGCAAAAAGCGTGAAGACCTTCCTCATTTCGGAACCTCCTTCTCATTCCCAAGTTCAAATCCTGCTGTCCCCTCTGCGCTAGGCATTTAGCAAGCCCTGTGCCATGAGGTTTTTCACCCAGGGCCGGTCGTGCAACTTATTTTCATTTAATGGATTATCCGTATGCCGGGAACTCTTCCAAGGGCGCTATTGTTACCTGCGCATTCTCATTATGCCATAGACGGCCCGCCCCGGCTTATGCGTTTCGTGGGCGGACGTCCCGTGTCCGGTTGCGCTTGCGGAGGGGACCGAATTTCATTACCATTATGCAACAAACTGCGGCCGCCGCACGGATAGAACGGTGATGTACCGGCAGCGTCGGGGGGACCGGCGCTTCGGGGCGCACAATGCACGCCGCCGCGGCGGCGCTTTCGAATGGAGGTTTGTGATGGTTTGGATTTTTCCGATAATCGTCGTAATCCTTTTCTTCATCGCGATCGGGATCTACAACAGTCTCGTCGTCCTGAAGAAGCGCTGCGACAGCGGCTGGGCGCAAATCGACGTTCAGCTCAAGCGGCGATATGATCTGATTCCGAATCTCGTCGAAACGGTGAAAGGGTATCTCACGCACGAGCGTGAGGTGCTCGAGAACGTCACCAAGGCCCGCCAGCAGGCGATCGACGTGTCGGGCGTCAAGGCGCAGGCGCAGGCGGAGAACGTTCTGACGGGCGCGCTCCGGCAGCTCTTTGCCGTCGCCGAGAGCTACCCGAACCTCAAGGCGAACGAGAACATGCTCGCCCTCCAGGAGGAGCTGTCGTCGACGGAAAACAAGATTTCCTTCGCGCGGCAGCATTACAACGACGTCGTTCTCGACTACAACACGCGCATCGCGCAGGTGCCGGCGAACATCTTCGCGACGTTCTTCAACTTCAAGCCGCGCGAGTTCTTCCAGGTCGAGGAAGCAGCCGAGAAGCAGGCCCCGAAGGTGAGCTTCAAGTGAGAATGCCCCGAGTCCCGGCGGCGGAGCCGGGCGACGGGCGGATGTCGATTCGGGAGAACTGAATGGAAAACCTGTACAACGCGATATCGTCGAACAAGCGGAATTCCTTTTTCATCACGGTCGCGATCACGGCGTTCCTCATCGTGCTCGGGTATCTCCTCGGGACCTATTGGGGATCGAGCTACGCGGGGGTCTTCATCGCGGTAATGCTGGCGCTCATCATGTCCCTCGGCGCGTACTACAGCGGCGACAAGATGGTGCTCGCGGTCAGTCGCGCGAAACGCATCGAGAAGCAGGATGCCCCGCAGCTCTTCAACGTCATCGAGGAGCTCTCGATCGCGGCGGGGCTCCCCATGCCGGCGGTCTACGTCATCGACGACACGGCCCCGAACGCCTTCGCGACGGGGCGCGATCCGAAACACGCCTCCGTCGCCATAACCACGGGGCTCATGCAGAAGCTCAACCGCGACGAGCTCCAGGGAGTCATGGCGCACGAGCTCTCGCATGTCGGGAACCGCGATATCCTCTACGCGACGATGGTGGGGATTCTGGTCGGCTCCATCGCGATGATGAGCGATTTTTTCCTCAGGAGCTTCTTCTGGGGGGGCGGGAGGAAGCGGCGGAGCGGTAGCGGCGGCGGTGCGGCGGGCGCCATTCTCGTCCTGGTCGCGATCGTGCTCGCGGTCCTCGCCCCGATATGCGCGAAGCTGCTGCAGCTCGCCGTCTCGCGGCAGCGCGAGTATCTGGCGGACGCTTCCGCGGTCAAGCTCACGCGCTACCCGGAGGGGCTCGCCTCCGCGCTCGAGAAGATCTCGGGGGACAAGGAAGTGCTCGAAGTGGCGAATCGCGCCACCCAGCATCTCTACATCGTGAATCCGATAAAGCCGTTCGAGAAGCGCGCGGCGGGGCTCTTCAGCACCCACCCGCCTATCCAGGACCGGATCGCGCGCCTCAGGGCGATGGGGTAGAACGCTTCTGTGGAGCGGGGAACGTGAGGGGCCGCCTTTTCCGGGCGGCCCTTTTTTATCGGGCGGCTTCGCCGCCGTCGTCTCTCTCACGGGGCAGTTCGAAATCGTCCGGCGGGCTCGCCGTCGCCGCGATCGTGGCGCCGGTCTCCGGGTGCCGGAACTCCAGCTTCCAGGCGTGCAGAAGGAGCCTCCCGCCGGATCTCGAGGGAGCGCCGTATTCCTTGTCCCCGACGATCGGATGAGCGATCGAGGCGAGATGCGCCCGTATCTGGTGCGTGCGCCCCGTGCGAATGGAGACCTCGAGCATCGCTCTCCCGCCGCGGAGCCTCCTCATGAGGGCGTAGCTCGTGAAGGCCTCCTTTCCGTGCGCCGCGGGGGCCGCGTGCGACCGCGCGCCCTTGTTCGTGGCGAGCGGGGTCGATATTTCCCCCGATCTTGGGCTGGGAACGCCCTCGACGACCGCGAGATAGGTCTTCCGCACCTCGCCATGGGAGATGGATTTGCTCAGTGCCCTGGCGGCCGGGCGCGTCTTCGCGATGATGAGGACGCCGCTCGTCTGCCGGTCGAGGCGGTGCACCGGCGTGTAGGGGAAGTGGAGCTCGGTTCCCGCGTCCTCACGTTTCCGGCGGTAATCCTCGAGGAGATCGAGAAGGGAGCCCATCTCGGCACGGTTCCCCGGCTGGACGACGAGCCCCGCCGGCTTCGCGATAATAAGGAGAGCGTCATCCTCATAGAGGACCGGGATGTCGATGCCGATGCCGCCGGCGGGCTTCTCCCGCGCGCGGAGAGCCTGCCTGGACCGCCCGTTCTCCTCCGCCTCGGAGATGTTGACCGCGACGACGTCCCCCGCGTTCAGGCGCGTGTTCCCCGCCGCCTTCGCCCCGTTGAGGAAAATGAGCCCTTTGCGCAGGAGAATCTGCGTGACGCCGAACGGCGTGCCGGGAAGCGAGGCCCTGATGAACCGGTCGAGCCTCGATCCCTTCCATTCGCCCGAGACCGTAAAGCGTTTCATGGCTCGATCCTCTCCACCTGCATCCGCTTCGGTTCCGCGCCCGTGAACGACACGTACAGGCATGGCGCGTCGCGGAGGGCTCCGGCCCTGCCTCCTTTCACCTCGAGAGCCCTTCGGCCCGGCCGCTCGAGCGCGATTGCGTCATTGAGATAGGGAAATGCGAGCGGCGAGCCTTCGACGGCGATCGTCGCGAGGCCCGGGTTCCGGTCGCTTTCCTCGATGATCGCGGTCACGATCTCGCTGTACATGCGCGTGAAATCGTCCCATTTCCGTTCGAGCCGGACGTCTCTGACCATGTAGCCCGCGCACAGGATCGCGAAGATCGCGATCGTCGCGCCCTGCCGCACGCGCGAGCGCTCCTTCCACACAATCGAGAGGAGGAGCACGATGATCATCACCGTGCCGACCGACGAAAGGTAGTAGTAGCGATTCTGGCTGATGGATGCCGTCGAGAAGAACCGGTATCGAAAGAACGATACCGGAAGGAGACAGAGGAGCGCCCAGGCGACGGCGAGAATCATCGCACGCGATTTCCGGGCGGCGAAGCCCGCGAGCACGAGCGCCCCCGCGACCGGCAGCGCCGCGATCTCGGGAGTAAAGACGCTCGACGATTCGGGGATGATCGTCCCCTGCCGGTAGAAGAGCGAGAAGAACGGCCACGGGTAGAGCTGGTCGAGGAAGCCGCCGGCGACGTTGCGCAGCGCGTGGCCGCCGGGGCCCCAGTTGCCCCGGACGTAGCCTCCCATGAGCGTCTGCCTGAAGAGGAGGTACGCGGCCGATATGGCGATGAACACGGCGAGAGCGGCCGTCGGGATTCTCCGCCGCCCCTTGGGCCTTCCTCCCAGCGCGAACAGGAGGGGGACGATGAAGAGCCCCGCGATCGCCTCCTCTTTCGATGCGAGCGCGAGAACATAGAGGGCGGCGGATACGCCGGTGCGCAGCGCCGCTGCGCCTCTGCTCGCGAGCAGAACATTGATCGACGCGAGAAGAAAAAAGGTCGAAAGCAGCGTCGTGCGCGCGCTGATCCAGAGAACGGCCGCCGCGTGGACGCTCGTGACGGCGAAGAGGGCCGCCGCCGCCGCGGCGAGAAGCGAGCTTTCGAGAAGCTTCAGGGCCAGATGGAAGACGAGGAGCGCACAGAGAAAATGGAGGACGAGGTTGAAGGCGTAGTGCATCGGGATATTGCCCGGCGCCGCCTTCTCCATGCCCCAGAACGAGAGGTTCACGAGCGGCCGGAAGAACTCAACGACCCGGAACGTGAAGAGGTTTCCCGGCGTCATGTCGTACCGGGCCGCCCTGAGCCATGAGAAGTCGTCGTTGAAGAGCCGGTTGTCGAGGATGCCGCGGTAGGAGGCGAGAGAGAGAAACAGGAGAAGCACATAGATCGTGCGCCGCGGCACGGTCTCCACCGCCGGGAACCTGCACTCGTTCGGCTCTGGTGCGGACACGGGATACCTCCTCGATCGGCCTTCACTCTAAAGGCTCATTTTTCCCCTTCACAAGCATTATTTATCGTTGAGATATTCGGGGAGAATGATTATCATGTGCCCGGCACATTGTAGAGAGGTAGCGGTATGGCGGTACAGGAAGTTCTTTTCCTCGGAAATCCGAAACTCTACGAGGAATCCAGCAAGGTGAAGCGAGAGGAGCTCGAAGGGCTCGCCTCGGTGTTCGAGGATCTCGCCGACACGCTCATGGATTTCCGCGATGAATTCGGATGGGGCCGCGCGATAGCTGCGCCGCAGATAGGCGTCATGAAACGCATCGTGTTCATGCACGTCAATGAGCCCGTCGTTCTCATCAACCCGGTGCTCAAGCTCCGGGTTCGGCTCAAGATGCTCGTCTGGGACGACTGCATGAGCTGCCCCGATCTTCTCGTCAAGGTCAAGCGCTATCGCCGCTGCAAAGTCGAGTATCGCGACGTGAACTGGCAGAAGCGGAGCATGTACCTCGAGGGGAAGCTCGCCGTCCTCATGCAGCACGAAATCGATCATCTCAAGGGGATCTGCATCACGCAGCGAGCGCTCACGGACAAGAGCTTTGCGCTCCGGAGCGAACGGGCGCTTCTGAAGTAATCGGGAAATCGCAGCGACACGGAAATCGCTCGCCGCGGCAGAATTATTTCAAGTTTTCGTGAATCGAGGGCATCAGCTTGCTGATCTCGATTCCCTGCGGACACTTTTGCTCGCATTGACCGCATTGAGTGCAGGCGCTCGCGCGTTCGGTCTCCTGGAAGAATCTTCCGTATACTAAACTCGACGCTGACATATCGTTATATACGACGCCGTTGTTATAGAGTTCAAGAACCCCGGGAATGTTAACGCCCTGGGGGCAGGGCAGGCAGTAACCGCATCGAGTGCACGGCACAGTGGCCCGCTTCAGGAACGCGGAGCGCACGCGCTCTATAAGCTTCAGGTCTTCCAGTGAAAGCGGCTGGGCGCTGAGCGACTCCGCCGTTTGCAGGTTATCGTCGAGCTGTTGCATACTATTCATGCCGCTGAGGAGCGACGTGACTCCCGGCTGGCTCCAAACCCATTGAAGGGCGCATTGCGCGGGAGACTTTGTGCCGTATTCGTCGAATATTTTCCGCACTTCCGCCGGCGGGCTCGCGAGTCTTCCGCCGAGCAGGGGCTCCATGACGATGACGGCAAGCCCCTTGGATGCGGCATGGCGCAGGCCTGCGGTGCCCGCCTGGTTTTCGGTGTCCATATAGTTGTACTGTATCTGGCAAAAATCCCAACGATCGTAAGCGTCGACTATCGGCTTGAACGATTCAGGGCTGTCGTGGAACGAAAACCCGATATGGCCTATCCTTCCGTCCGCGATGGCCTTCTCGGCCTTTTCCAGGAGGTCGAATTTGAGGACGGTATTTTCCCATCTCTCTTTGCCGACTCCGTGCATGAGATAGAAATCGATATGATCGGTCTGCAATTTTTTCAGCTGTTCGTTCAGGAATTTGTCAAAGTCGGCTGCCGATGTGATGAACCAAAGGGGTGATTTTGTCGCGAGCTTCACTTTATCGCGGTACCCGTCGCCGAGCGCCTTGCCGGTGGCGATCTCGCTGTTGCCGTTGTGATACGGATACGCGGTATCGATGTAATTGACGCCGCGGTCGATGGCGGAGCGGATCAGCCGCACGGACTCTTTCTCGTCTATCTCGCCGCTCATGGGCTTGCTGTCCCTTGTAGGCAGGCGCATGCAGCCGAACCCCAGCGCGGATATCTGATAATCAAGTTTTCCGAATTTCCTATATTTCATAAAATATAATCTGTAGGAAATTCGATTCCGTGTCAAGATCCTCGCGCGGCCGGTGCGGCGGCCGGACGGGGTTAGATCGACGTGATTCTGGGCATATGAGTTCCGGTGGCTGTCTCCGGATGGCCGGCGGTCCGGCTTCATTGAGCCCCCGACGGCTTCTCCTCAGAGGTCATCGGTCCTCATGGGGGCGATCAGACGCGGGGTGCGAGGCAGGTGCCCCGCCCGGCCAAGCTTCGCCCGGC